>CABVDE010000002.1 GCA_902496945.1 uncultured Collinsella sp. | reverse complement strand
CCGGCCGACGCTGCAAGCCCGCCAGAGCGGCAATCTGACGTTCAATCGTCGGGCATGGCCAAAAGGCCTATGCCCTCCTCTTTCACGTCACCTTGCTCGCTCTGGCGGGCTTTCGCTGACTTTTGCTCCACCTGCGGCGCTGCCATTGTTGGTGCAGGGGGACAGCTTGCCCGCTCTGGTGCCCGTTCGCTGACTTATGCTCAACCTGCGACGTTCCCCTTGTTGGTGCAGGGGAAGTGCGTGGGGGAGGGCTTGCTCCGTTATAATCGCGTAGGAACTTTATTTAAGAAACGGGACGGGAGCCATACATGCGCCAGGGTTTCGACAACGCGAAGTATATCGAGCTGCAGGCCGCTCATATTAAGGAGCGCATCTCGCAGTTTGGCGGCAAGCTCTATTTGGAGTTTGGCGGTAAGCTGTTTGACGACTATCACGCGAGCCGCGTGCTGCCGGGCTTTGAGCCGGACAGCAAGTTCCGCATGCTCAAGAGCATTGCCGATGACGTTGAGGTCATCATTGCCATTAACGCCAACCATATCGAGAAGAACAAGGCCCGTGGCGACCTTGGCATCACCTATGACGAGGATGTGCTGCGCCTGGTCGACCTGTTCCGCGGCAACGGCTTTGCCGTCGCGGCTGTGGTCATCACCCAGTACGCCGGCCAGCCCGCTGCCGATGTGTTCCGCAACCGCCTTAACGCGCTCGGTATTCCCGCCAAGCTGCACTATCCTATCGAGGGGTATCCGCACGATGTCGACCTGATCGTGTCCGACGATGGCTACGGCAAGAACGAGTTCGTCGAGACCACGCGTCCGCTCGTCGTGGTCACTGCCCCCGGCCCCGGCTCGGGCAAGCTCGCCACCTGCCTGTCTCAGCTCTACCACGAGCACAAGCACGACACCGCTGCCGGCTATGCCAAGTTCGAGACCTTCCCGGTCTGGAACCTGCCCCTCACGCATCCGGTCAACATCGCTTACGAGGCCGCTACGGCAGACCTCGACGATGCCAATATCATCGACTCGTTCCATCTTGAGGCCTACAACAAGACCACGGTCAACTACAACCGCGACGTCGAGGCCTTCCCGGTGGTCCGTGCCCTCATGGAGAAGATCTTGGGCGAGAGCCCCTACCAGAGCCCCACGGACATGGGCGTCAATATGGTCGGCTTTGCCATCACCGATGACGATGCCTGCCGCGATGCCTCCAAGATGGAGATCGTCCGCCGCTACTTTGCCGCGGTCGAGGCCGTGCGCCGCACCGGTGTGGGCGACGAGCAGGTCGACCGCCTCAAGCTCATCATGAAGAAGGCGGGCATCGACAAGAACTACTCGCCGGCACGCTCGGCCGCTCTCACCAGGGAGCAGCTCACGGGCGGTCCCGTGGGTGCCATGGTCATGCCGGACGGCTCCGTGGTGACCGGTAAGACCTCCACGCGCCTGGGCGCCGCGAGCTCGCTTATCATGAACGCCCTCAAGCATGTCTCGGGCGTTGACCTCGAGCTCGAGGTCATCAGCGATGAGGCGATCGAGCCCATCAGTAAGCTCAAGACGCATTTTCTGGGCAGTAAGAATCCGCGCCTGCATACCGATGAGACGCTTATGGCGCTTTCTATTACCTCGGCTACGAGCGAGACGGCGGCTCGCGTTCTCTCTGGACTGGAGCAGCTGCGCGGCTGCGACGCCTTCTTTAGCGTGATCATCTCTCCGACGGATGAGACGGTGCTGCGCAAGTTGGGCATCAACGTGTGCTGCGAGCCCAAATTCGAGCGCCGTGGATTCTTTCACCGCTAAAACGAGGCGATTGGTCTGATTAGGCCGCATGGGGTATATGCCCTATGCGGCCTAATTTATCAACATTGCCTTTCTTTGGGTTAAAAAAAGCCCGCTTACCTGCCTATAAGTGATTTGAGCGGTATACAATAACGCTGATGTAACATCCTTTGCGGGATACGCCGGTCGCGCACGGCGCGTTAGATGCTCGTGCTCGGTTTGAGGAGGCTGCTATGGCGGGCAAGGGTCGTGCGAGTGTCAACGATATGAAGCGTGTCGAGGTGCTGGTGTTGATGGAGATCGACCAGCAAACCGAAGACAATGGCGGGCCGTATGGTTTCTCGCGTAAAACGCTTGCCGAGCGCGTGGGGGTTTCGCCGTATCGTGCCCGCGCCGCAATCGATCGCTTGGATTCCGAAGGCATGATTAATGTCGTCTCGCGCTATAGCGACGATGGCGGTCAGCTTGCGAATGGCATTTGCCTCACCGAGCGTGGCGAGTGGTATCTTGAGGGCGTCCGTACTGGCATGCTCGTTCAAGAAATGCTTAAGGACGAGATTGCTGATCGATAACAGTATGTAACCCTTGTCATAGCGACGCCGCTTGGGAAACCGGGCGGCGTTTTGTTTCAAGATTGAGAAATGCGATTGCGCGCGAGAAAAATTGCGAACGGCACGCGGCGCGAGTATTACAATGAAGACCCGTAAGATGTGGATAAACAACTTCTACGGGAAGCACAGGTAACTCAATATGACCAAGCATGTGTTCGTAACCGGTGGCGTGGTTTCGTCCCTGGGCAAGGGTATCACCGCGGCCTCGCTGGGCCGTCTACTCAAGTCGCGCGGCTACAAGGTAACGATGCAGAAGGCCGACCCGTATCTGAATGTCGACCCCGGTACCATGAGCCCGTTTCAGCATGGTGAGGTCTTCGTGACCGAGGACGGCTATGAGTCCGACCTAGATCTGGGCCACTACGAGCGCTTTATCGACGAGAACCTGACCCGCGATTCCAACTTTACGACTGGTGCCATCTACAAGAGCTTAATCGCCCGCGAGCGTCGCGGCGACTTTTTGGGTGGCACCGTGCAGGTGATTCCGCACGTCACCAACGCCATCAAGGACAAGTTCCGCCGCATTGAGGAACAAACCGGCTCCGATGTGGTTATCACCGAGCTAGGCGGCACGATCGGCGACATCGAGTCCCAGCCGTTCGTCGAGGCCATCCGTCAGTACCGCAAGGAGGCCGGCCCCGAGAACGTCTGCTACATCCACGTGTCGCTCGTTCCCTATATTGCCGCCGCCCACGAGGTCAAGACCAAGCCCACGCAGCATTCCGTTAAGGAGCTCCGCAGCTTTGGCATCCAGCCCGATATCATCGTGCTGCGCTCCGATCACCATATCGATGACGCCATTCGCGGCAAGATCGCAAGCTTCTGCGACGTCGACACCGACTGCGTCTTTACCAACGAGGACTGCGCGAGCATCTACGATGTTCCGCAGCTGCTTGCCGAGCAGGACTTTGACCTACGCATTTGCGAGCGTTTGGGCCTGGACCCGCGTGAGCGCGATATGAGTGAGTGGAGCGCGTTCCTGCGCAAGCAGAACCACGCCAACCATCACGCCGACAAGGTCAGGATTGCCGTCGTGGGCAAGTACACGCAGCTGCCCGATGCCTATCTGTCGGTTATCGAGGCACTGCACCATGCGGGCGTCTTCTACGATCGCCATGTGGACGTGCAGTTGGTCGACGGCGAGAGCCTCGACGAGCAGAACGTCTCCGAGGTCCTGGGCGATGCTTCTGGCATCCTGGTTCCCGGTGGCTTTGGCAAGCGCGCCCTGGAGGGCAAGATCCTCGCGGCCGAGTTTGCTCGCGAGCGCAAGATTCCGTATCTGGGCATTTGCCTAGGTATGCAGGTGGCCGTGTGCGAGTTCGCCCGCAACGTCGTCGGCCTTGCCGGCGCCAGCTCCTCAGAGTTCGATCCGGACGGTCCGTTTAGCGTGATCGATCTGATGAGCTCGCAGGAGGACGTGACCGAGAAGGGCGGCACCATGCGCCTGGGCGCCTATCCGTGCAAGCTTGGCTCCGATACCCTTGCCCGCGAGGCATATGGCGAGGAGCTCGTCTACGAGCGTCACCGTCATCGCTTTGAGTTCAACAACGCCTTCCGCGATCAGCTCGAGGACGCCGGTTTGGTTATCTCTGGCCTCTCGCCTGACGAGCGTCTGGTCGAGATGGTCGAGCTGCCGCGCGACGTGCATCCGTGGTATGTTGCCACCCAGGCTCACCCCGAATTCAAGAGCCGTCCGACCAATCCGCAGCCGCTGTTCCGAGAGTTCGTGCGTGCCTCGATCGGTCAGCACGAGGGTGTCGGTCGCCTGCAGGTGACGCCCATGAACCTCGCTACGGACTAAGGGTGCCGGCGAACAAAGAACATACCGAAGTTGCTCCCTCATCGCTCGCCGTGGCGGCGGGGGAGTATCTCGATTACCTTGCGGTCGAACGGGGTTTGGCGCGCAATACGATTGCGGCCTACCGTCGTGATTTGACGACGTACTGCGCCTATCTGGAGCGGGCGGGTATTGCGTCTTTTCAAGATGTGAGCCGTCGGGTCGTGGAAGGCTTTGTCGCCGATCGCCGTGACGGCGGCTATTCCGATGCCTCGGTGGAGCGCGCACTTGCGGCCGTGAAGGGACTGCATGCCTTTTTGGTGCGCGATGGGGCTGTGGCCCAAAATCCAACTGCAGCGTTGCGCCTGCCTAAAAAGGCTGAGCGTTTGCCGGAGTATCTATCGGTGGAGGATGTCTCGGCGCTGCTCGATCAAGACTTCCCCGAGGGTGAGATGGGCTTGCGCGACCATGCCATCTTGGAAGTGCTCTACGGATGCGGTTTGCGTGTGAGCGAGTTAGTGGGGCTCGATGTGGGTGACATCCATATCGACGATGGCTTTGTGTTCGTTCGCGGCAAAGGCTCAAAGGAACGCCTGTCCCCGCTGGTGGGAAGCGCGGCGCGAGCTCTGATGCTCTATGTAACTGAGGGGCGTTCTCGCTTGGCGGCCCATGCCCGCGGAACCGAGACCTCAGCCGTCTTCCTAAATAAGAACGGGCGCCGCCTGTCGCGTCAGGGCGTCCATGCCATCTGTGAGCGCTATGGGCGCCAGGTGGGGTTGGTGGGGCTTCATCCCCACACGTTGCGCCACTCCTTTGCCACCCATATGCTTGCTGGTGGCGCAGACCTTCGTGTGCTACAGGAGATCTTGGGGCATGCCGATATATCGACCACGCAGGTCTACACACATGTCGACCGCACGCAGCTGACCGAGGTCTATCTGGCAGCGCATCCGCTGGCGCATCGTTAACACATCGCTGACCTGCATATCTATAGGTATTTGGGGACGGACCCCAGATTGTCGTAGCGTGCCTTTGCGCGCGCATGGGCAATCTGGGGCCCGTCCCATTTTTCGCCACTCGTCGCTGCGGTGGTGGGCCGTGTATGCCATGGGTGGGGGAGTTTGGGAGCGATATGAACGGCGTGTAAAGGGACGCAAAAATCGCCTCAACCTCAACTTGAAGGTTGAGGTTGAAAGGCGGGGTGCTACAGGTGGCACCCCGCCTTTACTGTAAACACGACATATTGTGTTTTCGAACATATGCTCGGGGGTGTTTTGCAACATATAGAGGGTGGAGTGGTGGGACGGGCTGGGGGAAGGGGTGGGGAAAGGTGTTGAAAAATGGGGCGGTTCCCCATATTATTAATGGCGTCGACAGGCGGGGTGGTTCCCCGCGTACGTGCCATCTGAGTAACCGAGGGGAGGGCGCACATGGGAATGACTGGTGCATACGAGCGCAATCTCGATGCAAAAGGTCGTCTGTCCCTGCCTGCACCCCTTCGCGAGGAGCTTGGAGAGCACGTTCGCGTGTTCAAAGCCCTGGATGTCGATGCTCTGTACGTGTTCTCTGCCGAGGCCTTCGATAAGTGGGTCGAAGGACTCTTCGCGGGTCGTGAGGGCCACGAGGGTTTTAACCCGCGTGACATCAACGACCAGAAGCTCATGAGGGCGATCAACAAGCGCACCACGTCGATGGATGTGGACAGCGCCGGTCGTATCGGTCTTTCCGAGTCTCTCCGCAAGCAGGCGAACCTCGACCGCGAGGTCACGGTTGTGGGCAACTACGACCACCTTGAGGTTTGGGACCGCGCTACGGCCGATGAGGACGATGACGACGAGGCCCTGCTGGACCTCTTCTTCTCGTAAGGGCAAGGCACGAGTAACGGATGGAGCGTGGGATCTTGACACAAGAATATCGGCATGAACCTGTCATGCTCGGCGAAGTGCTTGAGTCGCTGCAGTTAAAGAGCGGATCTGTCGTCTGCGATTGCACCCTTGGCGGTGCCGGCCATTCGGTAAAGATGGCCGCGCAGGTGGGGGAGACGGGTCTATTGCTCGGCGTCGATCAGGACGACATGGCCCTCGAGGCCGCTGGCGCCCGTCTGGACCGCGAGGTTCCCGGCGTTCCGCACCAGCTGCTGAAGGGCAACTTCGGCGACTTGGACGAGCTGCTTTGCTCGGCCGAGGTGCCCGGGGTCGATGGCTTCCTGTTCGATTTGGGCGTTTCGTCACCGCAACTCGATATCCCTGGCAGGGGCTTTTCGTATAACGAGGACGCCCCATTGGACATGCGGATGGATCCGGGTAATAACACCTTAAACGCAGCTGAGGTCATCAACACCTATAACGAACACGACCTCGCCCGGATTCTACGCGTCTACGGCGAAGAGAAGTTCGCCTCGCAGATCGCGCGCGAGATTGTGCGCCGCCGCGAGCAAGAACCGATCGAAACCACTGGCCAATTTGTCGAGATCATCAAGGCTGGAATACCGGCTGCCGCTCGTCGGCATGGCGGACACCCAGCCAAGAAAAGTTTCCAGGCCATTCGCATTGAGGTCAATCACGAGCTCGATGTGCTCGAGCGAGGGCTTGACGCCGCTACCAGGTGGCTCAACCCGGGCGGACGCGTCTGCGTCATCTCGTATCACTCGCTCGAGGACCGTATCGTAAAGAACCACTTTAAGGAGATGAGCCAGGGGTGCACGTGTCCGCCGGAGATTCCGGTGTGCGTGTGCGGCAACGTGCCGATACTCAAGGTCATCACCCGCAAACCCCTGGTTGCCCAACCCGATGAGGTTGCGCGCAACCCTCGGGCGAGATCAGCCAAGATCCGCGTGGCGCAGCGCCTGTAGGCGTGTCCGCGCGATATTGGACCTCCCGCTCGCACTATAAACGAAGCTTAAACACACTACCAACGTACTCGGGATGGGAGGCGGCATATCATGGGCTACAACACCTCAAACGCAGCACTCGCCTATAATATGAACGCCATGCCCGCCTATCGTGAGGCACCGCAGGCCCCCGTTGCTCCCCGCGAGCAGCGCACGCCGCGCTTTGATGTCTACACGGGCGCGGGCCGTCAGGCAAACCAGGCGGTAAGCCCGGTTTTCATGAGCGTTCTTAAAACGTTTTGCATCATTGCGGCCATCTTCATGACGATCGGTGTCGCCCGTGTGGCGCTCGCCGGCGTTACGGCCCAGGTGCTCAACAGCAACGCCGAGCTTACCAACACGCTCGAGAAGGCGGCCGATGAGAGCTCCGACCTCGAGGTCATGCACTCGGTCTATGGCGCCGATACGCGCATTCGCGACCTTGCGGGCGCTTATGGCATGGTGGAGCCCAGCGAGAGCGTTACACTTGATTTTTCGCAGGATGCAGCCGCGGGCGCTAGCTCGACCGCGACCGCTCAGTAACAAGACGGTAGCTGAGTATGACAAATGACTATCGCCGCGCATCCGACGGGGGCCGCGGTTCTGGACGTCCCTCATCGCGGGGACGTTCTGGTTATCAAGGAACGGGTCGGCAATCTTACAACGGTGGGCAGTCCCGTGGCAACGACCCCGCGTCGCGACTTCGCGGCTCGGGCGGCCCTCAAGTGCATAACACCAGGTCGCGCAAGAGTTCGTCGATCGAATGGCTCACAGGCGCGCCTCTGCCTCGCCGCAACGCCGTCATGGGATTCATTGGGCTTGGCTTGGGCTTGGGCGTCTTTCCCCTTGCCGACTATCAAATTGTCGAAGCCGATAAACTGCGCGAGCGTGCCGATGCGCGCCGCCTGCTTGCGCAGACCCTCTATGCCAAACGCGGCACTATCTACGACCGCAACGGTAACGTGCTGGTGTCGTCGGTCGAATGTCGCAACATCGCCGTGAACCCGCAGCTTGTCGAGGATGTTGACAAGACGGTGTCGGCGCTGGTCAAGGCAACGGGCATCGATAAAAAGACCTGCCGCAAGCTCGTCGAGTCCGATGGAACCTGGGTGTATATCAAGCGCCAGGTGGACGAAGACGATGCTGCTGCGCTGGAGAAGAAGAACCTGCCCGGCGTGCTTTTTGAGCAGGCTATGAAGCGCGTATATCCATACGGCAATCTGGCATCGCAGGTGCTGGGTGTAGTGAATGTAGACAACGACGGCTTGACGGGTCTCGAAAAGCAATACAACAAGCTTCTGACCGGCACGAACGGTTCTCTCGTGCGCGAGCGCGCGAGGGACGGAAGCTATATCGCGGGCGGTGCCTATAAAAAGGTGGCTGCGGTCGACGGCGTTGACATCGTGACGACGCTCGATGTCAATATCCAGCGAGCGGCTGAGGATGCTCTGGCAGAGGCTGTCGAGAAGACAAAGGCCAAGAACGGCTCGGCTTTGGTCACCGACCCCACGACCGGTGAAATTCTCGCCGCCTGCTCGTACCCGACCTACGACCAGACCGATCTGGAGAACGCTAAGACCGAGGATATGAACTTGCGCCTGGTCACCGACGCCTACGAGCCCGGCTCGGTCTTTAAGACGCTCGTGGCGGGCGCCGGTTTCGACTTGGGCGTCGTGCGATCGAGTACGTCGTTTGAGGTGCCGGCGAGCATCAAGGTGGGTGACGATGCCGTCACCGATGCCGACAAGCGCGACTATGCCATGACCATGGATGTGCGCGAGATGATGCGCCGTTCGTCCAACGTGGGCTTTGTCCTGGTGGGGCGCAAGATCGGTGCCGACGACTTTGCCGCCTATGTGGACAAGTGGGGCATCGGTCACAGCTCCGGTGTCGATTTTCCGGGCGAGAGCCTGGGCATCGTCAAGGAGCGCGACCAGTATGACGGCGCCACGCTGGGCTCGATGAGCTTTGGACAGGCGCTGTCCGTCTCGCCGATTGAGATCGCACGTGCCGTGGGCGGTATCGCGAACGGCGGCGTGATGATGACCCCGCACTTCTATAAGTCCAGCAAGGGCGATGAGAAGGATTGGGGCGAAGGCGAGCGTGCGATTTCGCAGGACGCCGCCGCGCAGGTGACGTCGTGCATGCAGACGGTTGTCGCCGAGGGCATGGGCGTCGGCGGTGCGGTCGATGGCTACGACGTGGCGGGCAAGACCGGTACGGCCGAGCGTGCCGACGAGAACGGCGGCTACCTCAAGGAGAACTACATGTCGTCCTTTATGGGCTTTGCACCGGCACAATCGCCCAAGGTGCTGTGCTATATCACGCTCGATGGAACGCCGAGCGGCTCGGATGCCGCTGCGGTGCCATTCCAGTCCATTATGGCCAACGCGCTCGACGTGCTGGGTATCCCGCACACGAAGTAGGGGGTTACAATCATTGGGGCGTGGTTTGTTGTCCCATATGAGGGGTGTTCACATGCCCTGCACCACGCATGCGCGGCGCTGGGATACAATACGCCGATAGCATTATTAGGTTTACAGGGGAGCTGCAATGATAGAGATCGCCGTCAACAACCTCGCGGCCGCAACAGGGGCCCGAACCGTGACGGGAGAAGCCGATCGGGTATGCCGCGGGTGCGTTATTGATTCGCGCCAGGTCGAGGAAGGGACGATTTTCGTCGCCTTTCCCGGTGAAAACGTCGACGGCAATGATTTTGCTTCCCGTGCCGTCCAGTCGGGTGCCGGCGCCGTCGTGATGACGCGTGAGCCCGAGGCCGAGCTGGTCTCGCTGGCGCAGGACAAGGACTGTGCCATCTTGCTGACCGATGATCCCGAGGAGTTTCTGCTGCGTTTGGCGCACGCGTACCGTCTGGAGCTTGGCTGCCTGGTCGTTGGCATTACCGGTTCCATCGGCAAGACGACGACCAAGGACGTACTCGCCGCTGTGCTTGCCAAGCGCTATCGTGTCTGGGCCACCAAGGGCAATTTCAATAACCTGATCGGCATGCCGCTCACGGTGCTTTCCGCTCCGGCCGATACCGAGGTCCTGGTGCTCGAGATGGGCATGAACCATTTCCACGAGATTGAGCGCCTGTCCCAGTCCGCCAATCCCAACCTTGCCATCGTGAGCAAGATCGGCACCTCTCATATCGGTATTTTGGGCAGCCGCGAGAACATCGCCCGCGCCAAGTCCGAGATCGTCCAGGGCATGTGCGCCGCCGGCGACTATTTGCCGCTGCTGGTTTTGGGCGGCGAGGACGACTTTACGCCGTTCATTCGCGATGCGTTCGCCCAGCCTGCTGGTATCGACGTAATGCTGGCCGGCGTCTCGGACGATGATGAGGTCCGTGCCCGCGACATTCGTGTTGATGACGAGGGCCGTCCGGTCTTTACGCTCGATTTTGGCCAGGGCGAGGCGATCGATACCATGCTTGCCATCCCCGGCGTACAGTCCGTTCCTAATGCCGTTAAGGCCGCCGCGGTTGCCTATCGTTTGGGCGTGACGCCCGAGCAGATCGATGCTAGCTTTAGGGGCCTCACGATCACCGGTCACCGCCAGGAGATCAAGCGCGCCAAGAGCGGTGCCCGCGTTATCGACGATTCCTATAACGCCAGCGCCGAATCCATGGCTGCTGGTCTCGACCTGCTGTGCTCGCTTTCGTGCACGGGGTCTCGCATGGCAATCCTGGGCGAGATGGGCGAGATGGGCGACGAGGCTCCTCGCATGCATGAGCTCGTGGGCGCCTATGCCGCTGCCAAGAAGCTCGACATGCTAGCGTGCGTGGGTGGTGAGCTGGCCCAGCTTATGGCCGATGCCGCGCGCATGATGGGCATGGACGAGGACCGCATCCAGGTGTTCTCCGATTATCAGCAGGTGCTCGACCGCATGGGCGCCGCGCTTGAAAAACATGATGTTGTACTGGTCAAGGGTTCCCGTTTTGTTGAGCTCGACCGCTTTGTGGAAGGTGTGTGCTAGCCCATGTTCGGCAATCCCTCGTATCCAACGTATCAGGCTTTTTTGGGGCTTGGCATCGCCGCTGCCATTGCGCTGCTGCTCATGCCGTGGTGGATCAAGCTGCTCAAGGTCGAGGGTATCGGCCAGCAGGTTCGTGCCGACGGCCCCAAGCGCCATTTGGTTAAGCAGGGAACGCCCACCATGGGTGGCGTTGTCATCCTCGTCGCGATCTCGCTGACCTGCCTGCTGATGGGCAAGCTCACCACTGAGCTCGTGCTCGTGCTGCTCGCCACGCTGGCGACCGGCGTGTTAGGCCTGATCGACGACCTGACCTCCGTTACGCATGGGCGCTCGCTCGGTCTGACGCCTCATGCCAAGATGATCGGCCTAACCATTATATGTGTTACCTTTACGGTACTTTCCGTCAACTGGTGCGGCGTCGCCCCCGAGATTCGTTTTCCCGGTGGGTTGACGATCGACCTTGGGGTGCTTTCGACCACCATCTGCGGCTATTCGTTCCCGTGGCTCTATATTGTCTTTTGCTGGCTGATGATCGCCGGTCTTTCTAATGCCGTGAACCTGACCGATGGCCTTGATGGTCTTGCTGGCGGCACCTCCATGATCGCCATGCTCGCCATGGCTGCCATGGCGTTTTTGCACGGAGACGTGAACCTGTCCATCTTCTGCACCGCGTGTGCCGGTGCCTGCTTGGGCTTTCTGTGGTTCAACTGCTATCCGGCGAGCATCTTTATGGGCGATACCGGTTCGCTTGCCCTGGGCGCCGCGTTTGCCTGCACGTCCATCATGACCAACACCGAGGTCGTCTCCCTCATCATCGGCGGTCTGTTTATCGTTGAGACCCTGTCGGTCATGATTCAGGTTGTCTACTTCCACTTTACGCACAAGCGCGTCTTCCTTATGGCGCCCATCCATCATCATTTTGAAAAGAAGGGCTGGGCCGAGACCAAGGTCGTCATCCGTTTTTGGATTATCGCTGCTGCCTTTGGTGCCGTTGGCCTTGCTCTGTTCTTCCAGTTGGGATAGTGGTCTTTCATGCCTCTTGCTGATGTTTTTAGCCTGCTCGTTTTGGGTCAGGGCAAATCCGGTCTCGATGTCGCCCGCTGGGCGCTGGCACATCCCGAGCGCGTAAGCGCCGTTACCGTGTATGGCGGCGGCACCTCTGAGCCCAATGACGCCACGCGTGTGCTCGAGGCTGCTGGTGTGTCGTTTGTCTATGGAACCGAACAGGTCGAGGGCGCCTATGACGTATGCGTGACGTGCCCTGGCATCTCGGAGTTCTCGGGCTTCTTTAAGGCCGGGCGCGAGCATGCCGCCCAGATTATGGGTGAGCCCGAGTTTGCCTATCGCCTGTCGCCCGATAACTGGATTGCCATTACGGGCACCAACGGCAAGACGACCACCACGTCGCTGACTGATTATCTGCTCAAGGCTGCCGGTGAGGCCAGCGTAGCCGTCGGCAACATCGGCGAGCCGCCGGTCAACGAGATTGACGGGCGCGCTCACAACGAGTGGTTTGTGGCGGAGCTCTCGAGCTATCAGATTGCTACGACTACCGAGCTTCATCCTCGCGTGGCGGTGCTGCTCAACATCACGCCCGATCACCTGGGCTGGCACAAGAGCCACAAGAACTATGCGCTTGCCAAGATCAAACTGTTTGACAATATGATCGATGACGATCTGGTGGTTGTCGACGTGGAAGATGCCGGCATTCACGAGTTCGATGAGTACATCTATACACCGGGTCGCCGCATCTGCAAGGTCGCTTTTGACGAGCCCGAGGGCGCAGACGCCGCCTTTGTGCGCGACGGCAAGATGGTCGTGCGCCTGAAGGGCGTCGAGACCCCGCTCATCGCTATATCTGAGCTCAAGATCTCGGGCCATCACAATGTTATCAATGCCCTGTGCGCTGCCACGGCTGCCTTGGCCGTTGGTGCCGATTCCGAGGGCATTTGCCGCGGTCTGGCCTCGTTCCAGCCTCTCGAGCACCGTGTTGAGCCTTGTGGCGAGATCGATGGCGTGCGCTACGTTAACGATTCCAAGGCAACGAATACCGATGCGGTCGAGAAGGCCCTGACGGCATTTCCCGATGATGACGTGATCTTGCTGCTCGGCGGACACGATAAGGGCACGCCGCTCACAGACTTCGCGCGCGTCGTTATGGACAACGTGCGCTCGGTCGTTTGCTTTGGCGATGCGCGCGAGCGTTTTACCGCCGCTATGGACGAGGCCGATGTCGATGGTGACGTGGATATCGCCCAGGCGGATAACCTACGCGACGCTGTGGACGTTGCCCGCTCGCTCTCGAGCCGCGGCGACGTGATCCTGCTTTCGCCCGCCTGCTCTTCGTTCGATGAGTTCTCGGGCTATGAGGAGCGCGGCCGCGTGTTTAAGGACTACGTGGATCAGCTTGCTGCTACAGCGAAATCACAAATGGAATAGGGGTTGCGGTGAGAGAGGAGAGCCCCCGACAAGGTATGAGGAGGCCCGACTCGGACCGTGCTTCCTCACGTCGCAGCACACCGCGTTCCGGCCGCGGCGGGCAGTCGTTTAGCGAACGCTATATTGCCGGCGTTCCCGCCCGTATCATGCGCCCCCGTTTGATATTCATGGCCTGCCTGTTTACCTTAGTGTGCTTTGGCCTGCTGATGGTGTACTCGGCGTCTTCGGTCGAGGCACTGCACGAGAATGGCTCGGCGACGTTTTTTCTGGGTCGACAGTCCGTGTTTGCCGTGGTCGGTGTTCTGGCGCTGATTGCCATCGTGCGCGTTTTGCCGGACAGCTGGTTTGGGGAGGATGTGCTCAGGATCTTCCTTATCGGCATGATGTTCCTGCTTCTGCTGGTGTTCTTGGTGGGCAGCGGCAGCCGTGGCGCCACGCGCTGGCTCAACATCGCCGGTATTCAGTTCCAGCCTTCCGAGTTTTTAAAGCCATTTGCCATTGCGTATTCGGCCATCATGCTCGATCGCTTCTTTTCGCCCGGTGGAAACATCAACGAATTCCTTCGCAAGATGGGTATCTACCTGGGAATTTCGCTCTTTCTGATCTTTATCCAGCCCGATTTCGGTACCGTCCTGATCATCCTGTTGACCCTCATGTGCATGGCGTTGTTTGCGGGTCTAGACCCCAAATTTATCATCGGCGTGATAATCTTCGGCATTCTCGTGATCGTGATTGCGCTTGTTGCGGAGCCGTACCGTATGGTGCGTATTCAGGTCGCCTTGAACCCTTGGGCCGACGAGTATGGTGACGGCTATCAGGCCACGCTTGCCATCATGGCCTTTGCATCGGGCGGTCTGTTCGGACGTGGCATCGGCAACTCAACCATGAAGTACTCGTATCTGCCCGAGGCGCACAACGACTACATCCTGGCCATCATTGGCGAGGAAGTCGGTTTTGTCGGAACTGTGCTGTTCTTCTTGGTGTTTGCGATGCTGATCTACTCGGCGTTTCGTATTGCCGAGCAGGCGACCGACCGTCGGGGCGCGCTCATGGCGTCTGGCTCCGCGGTCATTCTCGCGGTGCAGTTTTTGATTAACGCGCTGGGCATCCTCAACGTGTTTCCCATGACGGGCAAACCGTTGCCGTTCATTAGCTACGGCGGTTCGTCGATTATTGTGTCGCTTATGCTTGCCGGGTTGATCCTGCGCGTTTCGTACGAGAGCGCCCGCCGCGATGAGTATGACCGCCGCCGTGAGAGCTTTGCCGTTATGGACGAGAGCACCGCCGGCGTGGCCCATGTGCGCGGCGAACGGCCTTCGCGTAGTCGCTTTACCGTTCTGGATGGTTCTACATCCGAGCCGGCAGCTCGTCCACGCTCACGAACGGCTCCGCAAGGTCGTCCGCAGCGCCCCAGCCCTCGCAACGCGGGCGGCGGATATAATCGAATCGATTTGAACTCGGACCCGTCGGCGCGCCTGCGCACCGACGACCAGGGACCGCGTGTACGAAGGGACTATCATGACCGATAAGATGACCGTTGCTATTGCAGCCGGCGGCACGGCGGGGCATATCAACCCCGCGCTCGCCTTGGCCGAAGAGCTGCGTGACCGTGGCCACCACGTTGTGTTCGTGGGCCAGTCGCACAAGCTCGAGGGTCGTCTGGTCCCCGAGGCTGGGTTTGATTTTGTGCCCATTACGGTCACGGGCTTCGACCGTTCCCGTCCTTGGACGGCGCTGACCTCGCTGTGGCGCGTCAACAAGGCCAAGCGTGCGATCGCCAGTCATTTCTCAAAGGTCGGCAAGCCCGATGCCGCCATCGGTTTTGGTGCCTATGTCGAGGTTCCGCTGCTGGGGTGGTGCAAGGGCGCGGGCGTTCCGTATCTGCTGCATGAGCAGAACTCCGTTCCGGGCCTGGCCAACAAGATGATGAGCTCCCATGCCGCCCGCGTGTGCATCTCGGTGCCGGCAGCGCGCTCGGTCTTTGAGCGCGAAGGTGACCCTGACCACGTGCTCATGACCGGCAACCCCGTACGTCGTTCGGTGATCGAGGGCGATCGCGTTCGCGGCCGCAAGGCACTTGGCGTTCCCGAGGACGCTACGCTGCTGCTCGTCTTTGGCGGCTCACTTGGCGCCCAGCACCTCAACGAGCGCGTGGTTTCGCTCAAAAACGAGCTGCTTTCGCGCAAGAACCTCTATGTGTTGCATTCGACGGGTGCCGACGGCTTTAAGGAGGCCGAGCGCGCTTTGGCGCTGACGCCCGAGGAGGCGAAGCGTTACCGTGTCCAGCCTTACATCGACAATATGGGTGATATGCTGGCTGCTGCCGATTTGGTGCTCTCGCGTTCGGGCGCATCGAGCGTGGCCGAGATCGCTGCCCTCGCCGTGCCCTCGGTGCTCGTGCCGTATCCGCATGCGACGGCCGACCACCAAACCACCAATGCCCGCTATCTGGTTGACGCCGGGGCCGGCGTGCTCTGCGCCGATGCAGATATCGACGGTTCTGCCTTTGCCGATGAGCTGCTGCAACTGGTCGATGACGCGGCGGCGCGCGACGTCATGCATCGGGCGGCGTGTGGTCTGGCTCAGGATAGGGCCGCTGCTCTTCTGGCGGATGCGGTAGAGGGTTTGCGTTAGTTAGACGGGATATCGTCGGTCGCCCTCGCGCTGATGCGGTAGGTGCGGTACAGTTAACGGGTTACAGGCAGTGTTTACGCAAGGAGTACACGAGCACATGGCTGATTCCCAGACTGCAACCTCCGCGCCCGGGTTTAAGAGCGCCCACTTTATCGGTATCGGCGGCGCCGGCATGAGCGGCATCGCCCTCGTTCTGCACGAGCGCGGTTATGCCGTTACCGGCTCCGACCTTAAGACGTCACGTTATATCCGCCAGCTTACCCGCGCTGGTGTGAAGGTGCATGTGGGCCATGAGGCCGCCACGATCGACGAGGTCAAGCCCGACGTGGTTGTTGTCTCGACCGCTATTCCCGAGTCCAACCCTGAGCTCGTGCGCGCTCGCGAGCTGGGCATTCCCGTGTGGCCCCGTGCCAAGATGCTCTCTGCTTTGGGCCACGGCTACACCACCGTCGCTGTTGCCGGCACGCATGGCAAGACCACAACGTCTTCGATGTGCGCCACCATGCTCGACCGCATGGGGCTGGATCCGAGTTTCTTGATCGGCGGCATCGTCGAGGGTTATGACACGAACGGCAAGAACGGCTCGGGTGACTACTTTGTCGCCGAGGCCGACGAGTCCGACAGCTCCTTCCTGTTCCTGAACCCCAACGTGGTCATTGTGACCAACGTCGAGGCCGACCACCTCGATCACTACTCGGGTATCGAGGAGATCGAGGCAACTTTCGCCAAATTCATGAGCCTGGTGGGCGAGGACGGCACCGTCATCGTCTGCGGCGAGGACCCGCATCTGGTCGAGCTCGCCAAGTCGACGGGCCGTCACGTGCTTTCCTACGGCTTTGCCGAGAGCAACGACATCGTCTGCATGCACCCGGATGTCAAGGGCATCCAGAGTGACTTTATCGTTCGCTTTGAGGACGGCACTGAGCATGCTGTGGAGATCAAGAGCAATCCCGGTCGCCACAACATGCTCAACGCCACGGCGGTGCTCACCGTCGCACATGTCCTGGGCCTTGACATCGACGCCGCCGCCAAGGCGCTCTCGAGCTTTGAGGGCGTCCGCCGTCGCTTTACCCACGTGGGCGATATCGATGGCATCACTGTGGTCGATGATTACGGCCATCACCCCACCGAGATCAAGGCGACGCTTGCTGCCGCTTCGTCGCTGGGCTACAAGCACGTCGACGTCGTGTTTCAGCCGCACCGCTATTCGCGCCTGCAGGCCCTGTGCGACGACTTTGCCGACGCATTTGCCAATGCCGATAAACTGCTGCTGATTGATGTGTTCTCGGCTGGCGAGATGCCCATTCCGGGTGTCACCTCTAAGATGCTCGCCGATACCGTGCGAGCCAAGCATCCCGGCAAGGAGGTCGTGTACTGCTCCAGCCGTCTTGAGCTCAATCAGGAGCTCGAGCAGATGGTGGGCGAGGGCGATCTGCTGCTCACCATGGGTGCCGGTGACGTTACGACCGTCGGTCCCGAGTTCATTGAGTATCTGACTGCCAAGAAAGACGCTTAATTCTAATGGGTCTGTTTAACGCCGTCATGGCGCTCTCGGGCATGATCGACACGGATGTGATCGAGGACGAGCGTCTTGCGCGTCATACGAGCTATCGTATCGGCGGCAAGGCCGACCTCTTTGTGACGTGCCATAGCTATCATGCCCTTCGCCGCGCCGTGGCGGTGCTCGATCGCGAGCAGGTACCGTGGGTCATCATCGGCAAGGGCTCCAATCTGCTGGTTGCCGATGGCGGTTATCGCGGTGCCGTCATTTCGCTCGGACGTGAGTTTCAACGCACGGTTGTTGCCGATGACGGTTATACGCTGACGGTCGGTGCGGGCGTGATGTTTGCACGCTTGGTCAACGATGCCCTGTCGCGTAGCCTCTCGGGCCTTGAGTTTGCCGTTGGCATCCCTGGTTCGGTCGGCGGTGCGATATCTATGAATGCCGGCACGCGGACCGAGTGGATTGGCTCGCTGGTTGAGGATGTCGTAACGTTTGACCCGGCATCCGGTATCAAGCATTATGCGGGGTCCGAGATCACTTGGGGCTACCGCGAATGTAGCCTTCCCCGCAATGAGATCATCCTCGAGTGCGTGCTCAAGCTTAAACCGGCGCCCAAGGCCGACATTCGCGAGCGCATGGAGCGGTACCTGACGAGGCGCAAGCGTACACAGCCCATGGGGCGCGCATCCTGCGGGTCGGTCTTTCGCAACCCGCCCGATGCGAGCGTGGGTAAGCTTATCGAGGATTGTGGATTAAAGGGTTTTTCGATTGGCGGCGCGGAAGTTTCGCCCGTTCACGCTAATTTTATCGTTAATAACGGAACTGCCTCGGCCGATGACGTTGCCGCGGTTATCAGACACGTGCACGGAAAGGTGAGGGAGGCGTATGGCATCGAGCTCAGACCGGAAGTTAAATTCCTCGGCTTCTAGAGCATCGAAACCCACCTTCCGCCGCGCCGGAGGGCGTTCCGGCGCGGCGGCCAAACCTCAACGCAATACCGTCGCGCACTCTAAGTCTGTCGGGCATGTTCGACAGACCAGTCGACCGGTTGTCGGCTCTCAGCTCGGTAATCGTCCGGCCGCAAAAAAGTCCTCGCGTCCCTCGGTGACGTCAAGGCCTGTTATGGGCGCCAAGCCTGCCCGTCCCATGGCTGCTCCTAAGCCCTCGGCGGGAACTAAAGCGGCGCTTCCAAGTCGCACGCTGGGCGCATCGAAACCGCGCTCGCTGACATCGGTGCCGGCTACCGCCAAAAAGTCTTCGAGTAAAATAGGCGTCAACCCGTTGTCTTCACTTGGGGCGATGGCAAGTAAAACATCAGACGCCGCTTCTGTCGTTACAGGCAAAGGCAAAATCGTGGGCGGCGTTCTGGCCGTCTTGGCCGTGCTCGTCGTCGTTGCCATCGTGGTGATCAACTCTGGATTGTTTACCGCCACCGATATCCAGATTCAAGGCAGCGAGCATGTGACCAAGCACGATGCTATCCAGCTGATCGATTTGCCCGAGGGAACGTCGCTTTTTAACGTCGATCCCGATCAGATTACCGAGGACCTTAAGCAGAACCCGTGGGTCTCGGGTGTGGATGTCCAGCGCCAGTTCCCGCATACGCTCATCATCACGCCGACGGAGTGCAAGGTCATCGCAATTGCCTATATCAGCTCCGATGGCATTGCCTGGGCCATCGGGGATGATGACACTTGGATCGCCCCGCTTTCGACGTCGGTCGAAGTGGATGACCAGGGCAACGTCATCACGACAGGGCAGGGCTCAAATTCCCTGACCGGCATCGATGCCGCACTGGCGCTCGCTAAGCACTATGGCGCGGTGTTATTGACTGATGTCTCGGCGGATGTCGCTCCGGTTTCCGGCCAGGCGGTGAACTCCAAGGCCGTTAAGGCCGGCCTGGATTATGTGCGTGGTTTTTCGAGTGAGTTCTTGGGACAAGTCAAGGACATTTCCACCCCTTCGGTCGAAGCTATCTCGGCAAACCTCAATAACGGCATTGAAGTGTCACTGGGCGATTCGGACGATATCGCCAAGAAGGAACGCGTAGTCACCAAGCTGCTTTCGCAGGTAGAGGGCGTAACGTATATCAATGTGCGCTCTCCGGGCAACTACACATTTAGGAATGCTCCGACCTCGTAGCGCTGGTTGATGCTTTGTTGAGGGGCCATACCACGCCGTTTATCTGGTTTGTTTGGTTTTCACGGTCAATTATTTGACTGATACGTTCATAATGTGCAAACATAATACGGTTTACCTTTGCATTTACTTTCAACCTGAAGGTTAATGTGCGCAGGGGTCGACCCATGCTATGGCTATAACCTTTGTTCGGAGGACCGACATGCACGAGACAGAGATCAACAACTACCTTGCCGTCATTAAGGTGGTCGGCGTCGGCGGCGGCGGTACCAACGCGGTCAATCGAATGATCGAAGAGGGCATCCGCGGCGTCGAGTTTGTTGCCATCAACACCGATGCTCAGGCACTCGCGATCTCTGATGCCGATATCAAGGTGCACATCGGCACCGATCTTACCCGCGGCCTGGGCGCCGGCGCCAACCCCGAGGTTGGCCGCAAGGCTGCCGATGAGTCCCGCGACGACATCGCCGAGGCGCTCGCTGGCGCCGACATGGTGTTCATCACCTGCGGCGAGGGCGGCGGTACCGGCACCGGCGCCGCTCCCATCGTTGCCGATATCGCGATGAATGAGGTCGGCGCGCTGACCGTCGCCGTCGTGACCAAGCCCTTCACTTTCGAGGGCCGCAAGCGCAAGAAGAGCGCCGAGGAGGGCATCAAGACCCTCTCCGATTGCGTCGACACCATGATCGTCATCCCTAACGATAAGCTGCTCGACATTGCCGAGAAGAAGACCACCATGCTCGAGGCCTTCGCGATTGCCGATGGCGTCCTTTCCCAGGGCACCCAGGGTATCACCGACCTCATCACCGTCCCTGGTATCATCAACCTGGACTTCGCCGATGTTAAGACCATCATGAAGCAGGCCGGTACCGCCATGATGGGTATCGGTACCTCTTCTGGGGATACCCGTGCCGTCGACGCTGCCCAGCAGGCCATCTCCAGCCCGCTGCTCGAGAGTTCCATCGATGGTGCCACGCGCGTGCTGCTCTCCATCGCCGGTTCCAAGGACCTGGGCATCCAGGAGATCAGCGACGCCGCCGACGTTGTCGCCAACGCCGTCGACCCCGAGGCCAACATCATCTTCGGTACCGTTGTCGACGAGTCCTTGGGCGATCAGGTGCGTATCACCGTCATCGCTACGGGTTTCTCCGACTCCAACGTCAACCGCCAGGACGAGCTCTTTGCCGCTCAGCAGTCTCAGAGCAAGGCCGCTTCCTCCGCTGAGCCGCAGCGCACCGCTCCGGCCGCCAGCCCGGCTCAGGCCGCTCCGTCCCGCAACGTCGGTGGCACCGAGCTTCCTAACTTCGGCAACGATCAGTTCGAGCTTCCCGACTTCCTGAAGCGCGGTAGCTTCTAAGTCGCTTTTTTGCATTGTTGTTCACAGGGGCGTGTCCGTATGGATACGTCCCTTTTTGTTTCAACTTTGTAAACCAGAGCATCCAATCTCTTTACGTTCCCTTTACGATTGCCTCAAGTGCAGCAGGTATCATTTTAAGGAGGTATGACAGTCTGCATAAATGCAGACTGTGTGTCGATGCCGCGGTACTTGTGTTATTAGGAGGCTTTCGTATGGCAGCACGTGCGGACAACGTTTCGCGTGTCGACCATGATGGAGTTACGTTGGTGGAGGGCGCGACATCCGATGTCCGCTTTGCCTTCACCGAGCGCGCCGGTGGTGTTTCCGAAGATACGTACTCCTCACTCAATTTGGGTTCGCACGTTGGCGATGACCCCTTTGCTGTTCAAGAAAATCGTCGTCGCGCGCTCGAGGCTATGGGTGCCGCCGAGTGCGAGCACAACCTGCTCGTTCCCAATCAGGTCCATGGTGACCATATCGTTGCGGTGGCCTCGAACGGCGCCGATGACCTTGAGGACGTTCGCGAGCAGATTGCCGAGGGCTGCGATGCCATCGTCTGTACGGCGCATAACGTGCCCGTGCTGCTCTGCTTTGCCGACTGCGTTCCCGTGGTGCTGGTGGCCCCCGGCGGATTTGCCGTGGTGCACTCCGGTTGGAAGGGCACGATCGCGCGTATTTCCGCCAAGGCGTGCCAGGCGCTTTGCGATGCTGCCGGCTGCGATACGAGCGACGTTTCCGCCTATATCGGCCCCCATATCTTGGGTGACGAATATGAGGTGTCCCAGGAGCTCATGGATCGCTTTGCCGCCGAGTTCTCTTGCATTGATGCGAGTGCCTCTCGCATGCTCGATCTTTCCGCTGCCATTTGCGAGGCGCTGGTAGATGTCGGCGTCGACGCGGATAATATCATGGATACCCAGCTTTCGACTGTGCGTCAGAACGACCGCTTTTATTCCTACCGTAACGAGGACGGCACCTGTGGGCGCCATGCTGCGATCGGCGTGATGCTATGAGAAAGATCGTATCGGTCCTGAGCGCCGCCGTGCTTACGCTTACGCTGTGCGCCTGTTCTTCGGGATCTTCCACTTCTTCCATTACCGTGGCCGGCTCCACGACCTGCCTTCCCATCGCCGAGATTGCGGCCGAGGGCTTTAAGGAGGAGACCGGCATCGATGTGCTTGTCTCCGGTTTGGGTTCCTCTGCCGGCATTGAGGCTGTCAGTGCCGGCACGGCCGATATCGCCAGCTCTTCCCGTGGGCTCAATGCCGACGAACAGGATCTGGGCCTGACTCCCATCGTCATTGCCCACGACGGTATCGCGGTCATCGTGAACGACGACAACCCCGTCGATAACCTCTCGACCAAGCAGCTCCGCGATATCTATGCCGGAAAGATTACTAATTGGAAAGAGGTCGGTGGCGAGGACCTGAAGATTCAGGTCATCAACCGAGACGAGGCGTCCGGCACGCGTGAGGCCTTCCGCACCATCGTGATGGACGGCACCCCGTTCGATCGCCGCTCGGCCGTTCTTTCGGGCACGGGCCAGGTGCGCGACGTGGTATCTCGTTCGCGCGGGGCCGTCGGCTACATTTCGCTGGGCTTCGTCGATAGCCTCAACGCCAAGACCTCGGTCAAGGCCGTCTCGGTCAATCATGTTGAGGCGTCCGAGAAGACGGTTGCAAGCGGCGGGTATCCCATCTCTCGTGACCTTTATTTCTTTGTGAAGGGAACGCCTTCGCGGCAGGCGCAGGATTATATCGACTACGTGACGTCCGAAAAGATGGATAAGCAGATTCGCGAGGCGGGCTTTATTCCCGTCACCAACGACGGGAAGGGGAGTGAGTAGCATGGAGGCCCAGGAAAACTCCCAGACTGAGCAGACGGCTCAGGCACCCAAGAAGCGTGAGCTGGCGCTCGTGTCGCGCAGCACCTATATCAAGGAAAAGGCGCTGCAGTGGATCTTCTTTGCGTGCGCATTCTTGGCGGTCGTCACCGTCATCCTGATTTTTGTCTTTACCACGTACTCGGCGCTGCCCGTCTTTACCGACATCGGTCTGGCGGACTTCTTTAGCTTTACGTGGGCGCCCTCTGAGGGCCACTACGGCATCATGTCGCTGCTTGCCGGCTCGGGTCTGGTGACCGTTGGTGCGCTTGCCATGGGCGTGCCCCTGGGTGTGGGTACGGCCGTGTACCTGGTCGAGATCGCCAGCAAGCGCGTGCGCAAGCTCATCAGCCCTGCCGTCGACCTGCTGGCGGGCATCCCTTCTATCATCTATGGATTCTTTGGCATGATCATCATCCGCCCGTTTATCGCGCAGCTGACCGGCGGCCTTGGTTTTGGCGCACTGACTGCGTGGTTCGTGCTCGCCATTATGATCGTTCCCACCATCACCACGCTCACCATCGATGCCCTAAATTCCATTCCCATGGGCATTCGCGAGGCATCGTATGCCATGGGCGCCACCAAGTGGCAGACCATCTATAAGGTCGTGCTGCCTGCCGCCAAGCTGGGTATCGTGGATGCGATCGTGCTGGGTATGGGCCGTGCCATCGGCGAGACCATGGCCGTGCTCATGGTCGTGGGTAACGCCCCGGTTATTCCCGACAGTATTGCGAGCCCTATCTCGACGCTCACGAGCCAGATCGCGCTCGACATGAGCTATTCCTCGGGTCTGCACCGCTCGGCGCTGTTCGGCATGGGCGTGGTCCTGTTTATCATCTCCGCCACGCTGGTGGGCATCGTCCGTCTGATTTCCAAGAAGAAGAGGGGGTAGGCTATGTCCGATTCCGTTGACACGACGGTCGGTACGACCTCGTCGCGCGAGCGCATCAAGCGTGCCCTTTCTCACGGCAAGAAGGGCCGCATCAACAAGGGCCTGTCCAACAAGATCATGCTTGGCGTGTTCCGTGCCGCGGCATACATCACCACGCTGGTGCTGGTCGCTATCATCGCCTACGTGGTCATTAACGGCCTGCCGCATATCTCGCTCGACTTTATCCTCGGTTGGCCCCAGGGCGTCAACGCCGAGGGCGGTATTTGGCCTACGATCGTCTCGACCGTCTATGTGACGGCCCTCGCCATGCTTATCTGCACGCCGATCGCTGTGCTGGCAGCCGTCTATCTGGCCGAGTACGCCAAGCAGGGCAAGGTCGTCGAGCTCATTCGCTACGCTGCTGACGCTTTGGCTTCGGTGCCCTCCATCGTTATGGGGCTGTTTGGCTACGCCTTGTTTGTCGAGGCCATGGGCCTGGGCCTTTCGATGGTCTCGGCCGCCCTTGCGCTCGCACTTTTGATGCTGCCCATCGTCATGCGTACCACCGAAGAGGCCATTCGCGCCGTGCCGCGCTATATCCGTTGGGGCGCATACGGCCTGGGCGCCACCAAGTGGCAGGTCGTCTCCAAAATCGTGCTTCCTTCTGCCTTTGGCCGTATTGCCACGGGTATCGTCCTCGCCATCGGCCGTGCCATTGGCGAGACCGCGGTGGTGCTCTACACCATGGGCCAGGCCATCAATCTGCCTATTTCGCCGCTCGATTCCGGCCGCCCCATGACGGTTCACCTGTACCTGCTTGCCAACGACGGCATCAACATGAACGCAGCCTACGGCACTGCGCTCCTGCTGATGGTGATCATTCTGGCCTTCAACCTGTTTGCGCGTTTCCTGTCGCGCAAGCGTCGCTAGTTAAGGAGTCCCATGTCCGTTTATCAGTCCGCTCCCACGCTGGAGCAAGCGGCCATCACGGCCAAGGATTTCAACTTTTGGTACGGTGACTTTCATGCGCTGACGGGGCTTGACCTCAACATCGCCAAAAACGCCATCACCGCCTTCATTGGCCCTTCTGGCTGCGGCAAGTCGACGTTTTTGCGCTGCATCAACCGCATGAATGACCTGATCGAGGGTACGCGCGTCGAGGGCACCATGACGCTCGACGGCAACGATATCTATGCCGAGGGTGTCGACCCGGTCGACCTCCGTCGCCGCGTGGGCATGATTTTTCAGCAGCCCAACCCGTTTCCCAAATCCATCTACGAGAATGTCGCCTTTGGCCCTCGCCTGCAGGGCGTGACTAGCAAAAGCGACCTCGATGACATCGTGGAAGAATCGCTTAAGCGCGCCAACCTCTGGAAAGAGGTATCCAATCAGCTCAATAAGGATGGTTTGGCGCTCTCGGGCGGTCAGCAGCAGCGTCTGTGCATCGCGCGCGTGCTTGCGGTGCAGCCCGATGTCCTTCTGATGGACGAGCCCTGCTCCGCCATCGACCCCACGTCCGTCTCTAAGGTCGAGGATCTGATGGCCGAGCTGGCGCCCGAGATGACGATTATCATCGTCACGCATTCTATGCAGCAGGCAGCTCGTATCAGTGACTACACCGCATTTTTCTTGCAGGAAGTTGCCGGCGAGCCCGCCACGCTCATCGAGTATGGTCAAACCGACGCGATCTTCACCAGCCCGGTGGACTCGCGGACGGAAGACTATATCACCGGCCGCTTTGGCTGATCGGTGCGACTAGTCCCAAGCCGATCTGACCTGGTCCGGTGCGTATTCACTGTGCGGGCGGCATGACCGCACCCAACTGATTGGAGTGAACCATGCGCAAACTGTTTTCCCGTCAGCTCATCGAGGCCCGTCACGAGATGCTGAGCATCTACGAGGCCGTCGACCTGGCTCTTCACGACGCCGTGAAGGCCTATGTGACCGACGACCGCAAACTCGCCACCAAGACCAAGAAGCGTACGCTTTCGATTGACGCACGCTGCGCCAACCTGGAGGCCGTGTGCTACAACCTGATCGCTACGCAGTCGCCGGTCGCCTCCGACTTCCGTCTGCTGCAAACGATCATCTACGTCGACTTTAACCTGCAGCGCATGACCGATAAGGTTCGCCAGATCTGCCGCGCCACGCATCATATGATCAAGGCCGATATCTCGCTGCCCAAGGAGCTTGTCGGCACGGTTGAGGCCGAGGCTGAGGCCGTCTACCAGGTGATGGGTTCTTCGCTTTCTGCAATCGTCACCAATGACATGTCCATCATCTGCAACCTGGCTGTCGAGGACGAGCCGGTGCATGCTGCCTACGAGAAGTTCTTCCGCACCTTTAACCGTATGGACACGGGCGACTTTATGGACGACGATAGCAACTACGACGACCTTCGCCGCGCCATCATGGTTTCGCGCTACCTCGATCGCATCGCTTCGATTTCCATTGATGCCGCCTGCCGTCTGACCTTCCTGTTGACTGGCCAGCGTATGAACGCCGGCGATATCGCCCGCACTGATGAGGATGAGCTCGAGAGCATGCGCGTGCCTTCGGGCGAGGGTGTTATCATGAGGCCCGCTGTCGACGCGCGCTACGTTGCCAAGGTGCCCGCTAACGAGGTCAGCGAGGGTCTTCGCTATCTGCTCGAGCATCTTGAGGACGAGGATGATGGCGAGGACGACGAGGAGTAGGTAACCCCGTTCGTCGAAAGATTGTAAATACCTAAGTGAGCGCGGCCTTGCACATGCGGGGCCGCGCTCTTGCGTTAGCATGGGGATACTTATTTGACTGTTTGCGGAGGCGATTGGCAATGGATAACTATTTGGACTTGATGCGCGCTCGCCGCGAGCAGGTTCTGGAACGTTTTTATGCGGCGCTCGATCGCGCTGGCCGTCCCCATGACGCCGCGCGCCTCATTGCCGTGTCCAAGACCGTTGGTGTCGATGAGACCGTTGCTGCCATTCAGGCGGGGTATCGCCATTTTGCCGAGAACCGCCCGCAGGAGCTGGTTCGCAAGCTCACGGGCCTGGCGGAGCATCCGGAACTGCCCGAGGTGCGCTTCGATATGATCGGCAACCTGCAGACCAATAAGATCAATGCGGTGCTGGGCTCGGCCGAGCTGATTCACTCGGTGGGTTCGCTGCATCTGGCACAGGCGATCTCGAGCCGCGCGGTCCGCAAGATTGAGGCAGGTGAGCTCGCCGGCCCCCAGCGTGTGCTCATTGAGGTCAATGTGAGTGGTGAGGAGTCGAAGGGTGGCTTTACGCCCGATGAGATTCGCGCCGCCGCGGGTGAGTTTGCGGAGCTTGAGGGAATTTGCGTGCAGGGGCTTATGACTATGGCGCCCCGGGGGAATAAGGATGTGGCACGCCGCACCTTTGCGGGGCTTCGTGAGCTGAGGGATGAGCTGGAGTCGGCGCATCTCGATTTGAACCTGCCTGAGCTTTCCTGCGGCATGAGCGAGGACTTTGAGCCTGCCCTTGAGGAGGGCTCTACGCTCGTTCGCCTGGGCAGGGTAGTATTTAGCCCGGAGTTTGCAGTAAAATAAAGCTCTGAAGTGCGCACTGATTATCGAGGCGCCTGCACTAAACCGCGAGAGGACACAACCATGGGTTTCCTTGACGAGATTAAAAATAAGATGCACCTGGGCGGCCAGCAGGGTTACGACCAGGGTTATGGCCAGGACGACGACTACGGCTACGATGACGGCTATGACGATGGCTATCAGGGTAACGGCTACAGCGGTGCTTCGGGCGAGGGTTTCTACACCCAAGACGAGCCGAGTAACGGCCTTCTGGGCCAGACGCGCCGTGGCGAAGCTGAGTCGGTCGCTGTGTACACGCGTTCCGGCCAGCTCGTTGGTGACGATTCCCGCCATGCCACGACGTATAACCCGCCTTCGCGCTCGCAGGACAGTGTTGCGAGCGGTTATCGTCCTGGTGCCTATGACACGCCGTCGAGCTACGCCGAGAACACCCGCGCCCGTGCCGCCGCTGCGCCCGCGCCTGCACCGAGCGATGCCTCGGCCTATGCGAGCAATATCCTCAACGCCACGCCGCAGCTGCCGGCCTATGTCCTGCGCCCCGAGAGCTATGACGACGTGGAGACCGTGGTGCGCCGCGTCCGCACCAAGCAGCCTGTCGCACTGATTTTTGTGGGCGTACGCACCGAGGTCGCCAAGCGCGTCTTGGACTTCTCTTACGGCTTTGCCTGCGGTCTGGGCGCCACAGTCAAGGAGGTGGGCGACCGCGTGTTCATGGTGCTGCCCGCCGGCTGCGAGGTCAAAGATTCTGACCTTAAAAAGCTTCGTGCCGACGGCTACCTTAAGTAAAGACAAGACGAGGAGATTCCCATCAACATCTACACTATCGTCCAGCTGGTCAACACGCTGTTCAACTTCTATTCCACGCTCATTGTCGTCTACTGCTTTATGACGTGGATTCCCATGAAGCAGGGTGGTTTGCTCCAGGATATTACTGCGGTGCTTGATAGCGTGTGCGGTCCGTGGCTCAACCTGTTCCGTCGTTTTATCCCGCCGATGGGCGGTATCGATTTTTCGCCGGTCGTTGCGATTATTGCGTTGCAGTTGGTGCAGAGGCTGGTTCTGCAGCTTCTTATAGGTATACTCGTATAGAACTGACTCAGTAACTTACGTCGGGCGTGTAGCGCCGAGGCGATGAAAAAGGAGACTTGTTATGGCTATTACCCCTGCAGACATCCAGGCTCAGACTTTCTCTGAGGCCAAGCGTGGCTACGATCCCGCCGAGGTCGACGTCTTCTTGGAGACGCTGTCCTCCGAGGTTGATGCTATGCTCGCTAAGATCGTCGACCTTAAGGGTCGTCTGACTGCTACCGAGCAGCAGCTCGCCGATGCGCAGGCCCAGCTTGCCCAGGCTCAGAATGCCGCCGCCCAGGCCGTTCCTGCCGCTCCTGTGGCTGCTCCCGCCCCTGACTTCTCCGCTCAGGAGCGCCAGATTTCCGCCGCCCTGATCGCTGCCCAGCAGACCGCTGAGACCATCGTCAACGATGCCAACGAGAACGCTGAGCGTATCCGCAACGAGGCTGACGCCAAGGCCCGTGAGGTCATTCGCCAGGCTCTGACCGAGAAACAGGCCGAGCTCGAGGAGATCGACCGTCTGAAGGCTTCTCGCGAGGAGTTCAAGGCCGAGTACCTCAAGCTTATCCAGCACTTCATGGACGATGCTCAGAATTCCTTCCCGGCAGACCTTATGGCTTCCACGCCGGTCGGCTCCGCCGCTTCTCCCGCGGTGACGATGCCCGCCGCTGAGCCGCTGCCCGTCGCTGAGCCGGTTATC
Organism: uncultured Collinsella sp.; assembly: GCA_902496945.1. Lineage (GTDB taxonomy): Bacteria > Actinomycetota > Coriobacteriia > Coriobacteriales > Coriobacteriaceae > Collinsella. Next base: position 79,686 of record CABVDE010000002.1, on the reverse strand, counting down.
CCCGTGGCCGATCCCTTCGCTCCGATCGACAACTTCGCTGCCGACGATCTGGACTAACACCAGAGTCAGAATCTAGTGTCTTTGAGAGGAGCTCGCGCTTGCGGGCTCCTTTTTTGTGGCTGTAAACGGGTTGGAAAACAAAATGCCGAGTTCCGCGCGTGGTGGCGCAGAACTCGGCGAACGGGTTGGCGGTCAAAGGCAGGTGCTAAGGCATGCCCAAATAATCTACTTAAGGATGAAGTCGGAGAGGGGAATGGTGCGGGCCTCGCGATGTACGGGGTCGGCGATATGGTCGGCAGGATAGCCGCAAACGAGCATGTGATAGGGGTAGACACCCTCTGGCAGGTTGAACTGCTCACAGGCCGCCTCAGGCTTAAAATGGCACACCCAGCACGTACCCAGACCCTGCTCCTCGGCTTCCATCATCATTTGATCGCAAACGATGGACGTATCGATTTCGCTGGAGTTCATCTGGTCATAGGGGCGCACCCAAGCATTATCAGTAACGCTGCAAATAAGAAAGATAAGCGGAGCCCCAAAGATAGACCCACCACGAGCAAAGCGCGGCTGACAAGCGGCAGCCTTTTCCAAAAGCACGGGCGTATCCAACACCATCACACGGGTTGGATGGTTATTGCAAGCAGAAGGAGCAATACGCCCAGCTTCAATAATGGCATCCACCACAGCCTGCCCAACAGGACGATCCTCAAACTCACGACAAGAATACCGACCACGAGCCAGATCCAAATAAGACATACAAGCCCTCCAAAGCTAATAAAACAACCCAAAACTAACCAAAAGGGTACCCAAAGCAATATCCAACAAAACGCCCATTAGGCGTCAAAGTTTCTATTGGGGCATCAGAAGCCATGCCAACAAAGGCCCCGTCACATTCAACTATCTGCCAAGGTTCCCAATGGCGGGACGTAAGGCGAAGGCCCGACACCTATTTACTTTCGAACGACTCTGCCACGCAGCCGGAATGAGGAAGCAAACCGTGGCCGGCCCTTCGCCGCCGGGACACGTATCCCCAATTAACTATTCTTCATGACAATCGAATCCACGACATCGGCTACATTCTCGCAGCAGTCGGCACAGTACTCCAGGAAGGCATACACGTCGCGCCAGGCGATGACCTCGAGCGGGTCCTTGCCGTTGACGTGTAGGTTACGCATGGCGTTGATATAGAGTTCGTCGGCCTCGGACTCGATGGTGTTGATCTGGATGACGAGCTCGCGCAGCGTCTTGGACTTGCGGTAGTTGGGAAGCTCGACCATCAGGTCCTTCATGGCGCGGCAGGCGTCGGTCACCTTGTGGGCGATCACGATGGCATCGGGGTGGATGCTCTGGATGTTGGTGAAGTAAACGCGCTGCACGACGCCCTCGATACGGTCGAGCACGGTGTCGAGCGAGCAGCTCATCAGGTCCAGGTCCTCGCGCTCAAGCGGGGTGATAAAGGCCGTGAGCAGGGCGTCCTCAAGCTCATGGTGCTTCTTGTCGGCCGCATGCTCGATCGCGTGCATCTTTTCGAGCATATCGTGAATCTTCGCAGGATCGAAGTTCTCGAAGATTTTGGTGAGCAGCTCGGCGGCTTGAACGGCGAGGTCGGCGCAGGCGACGTAGTTATCGAAGTAGAAGGAATCGGGTTTCTTTGCCATGGGTGGATCCTTTCGAGGCGAAGACGGGTGGGCGAAGTATTGCAGTCCGGATGGACGCACGGTTTGATTAGAGGAACATCATGAACAGCTTGGCCATGACAAAGCTGATGAGTCCGCAGGCGGGGAAGGTGAAGAACCAGGTGAACATCATGTCCTTGACCACGCCGAAATTGATCGCCGAGAGACGCTTGACGGCGCCGACGCCCATAATGGCGCAGGTCTTGATATGGGTAGACGACACGGGGATGCCGGTAAGGGTGGCAAGCAGCAGGTTCGCGGCGCCTGCGAGGTCGGCGGAGAAGCCCTGGTACTTCTCGAGCTTGACCATGCTCTGGCCGACGGACTTGATGATGCGCTCGCCGCCCACGCTGGTACCGATGCCCATGGTGGCCGAGCACAGCAGCATAATCCAAATGGGGATGCCGGCATCGCCGACGCCGGTCTGGCCGCTGGCGAAGGCGACACCTAAAAAGAGCACGCCGATGAACTTCTGTCCATCCTGCGCGCCGTGCATAAAGCTCATCGCCGCGGCGCTCGCGATCTGAGCGTATTTAAAGAGGACGTTGGCACGTCGCCTGTTGGCGGCGGCAAACAGAATCGAGACGAGTTTGCACAGGACCCAGCCCATGACAAAACCCAGACCGATGGAGAGCGCCAGGCCGTAGATGACCTTCATCCACTCGTGGACGTTGACGCTGCTGGCGCCGCCGAGGGCGATGGCAGCGCCGGTCAGACCGGCGATGAGGCTGTGGCTCTGCGAGGTGGGGATGCCAAAGCGCGATGCCGTGGCACCGTAAACGACGATGGAGAACAACGCGGCGCACAGGCAGGCGAGCGCCATGGTGCTGTTTCCGCCAAAGTCGACGATATGCGAGATGGTGTTGGCGACGCTTGCGTTAAAGTGCGTCATGATGAGCACGCCCAAGAAGTTGAACGCGGCGCTCATGAGGATGGCGGCACGGGCGGGCATGCAACGCGTGGTGACGCAGGTCGCGATGGCGTTGGGCGCGTCGGTCCATCCGTTGACGAAGATGGCGCCGAGCGCGAGAATCACGGTGACGGCAAGGACTGGGTTCGACACAAGTTGGCCGAGGAAGGTTGAGAACGTTACGTCCATATATGGGCTTTCTCGAAGTTTGCAGATACGTTACAAAAACATGATAAATCGTATCACCTGCTGCAGGTTTCTTTACTGAGTTCTGATGTGAGAAGTGAATTATTTGGCACTAAAATAAAATATTTGCCCTGTTGACGATGGGTGTTCTTTTTACTAACACACCATGAGGACACATGTGTGCGCCTCGACACTCCAAAACCACAGTCTGTTCGCTTTACAACATGCAAACATGCGTTCGATAATAGGGGCATGGAATATCGACAGACAGATGGCAAAACTCGGCGCGTGCACAAGCAGTATGTGGACGTCGTGGCCCGCATCCTCGCGGGCGGGCAAGTTGTGCCGGTCACCGTCTGTTGGGTCGATGGTCGCTGCTTTACGATCGACGAGATCGTCTCGACCACCGGGTTTGGTCTGACGGTCCACGGCATCCGTACGGCAACCTATAAGGTTCGCTTTGGCGGGCACGCGACCGAGCTGTATCTGGAGGACCAGGCGCGTGAACGGACGGACGGCTCGCAGACGCACGTGATGCGTTGGTGGGTATGGGCGTTCGATCGCACGCTCGAGGGGGAGCGCCGAAGGTAAGAGAACGCAGCATTCGGGTACAATGGCAGGAATCTTGTCATCTATCGCGCTGCCATTCACGGCGCTTTTGAAAGGACGAAGCTATGAACGATATCCAGGGCTATCAGAACGGCCCCATCGAGACCGGCGCAAGTCACGCCAAGGAGATGTCGCCGCGTGCGTACAACCTTGTTATGTCTGCCCTCATCTTCTTGGGATTCTGCGCCATGGGCGCTGGCGCCTACTTCACGAGTACGATGGCGTTTGCCCGCATGATGATGAGCGGTGCCGCTCTGCCGCTGGTCTTCGGCTCGTTTATCCTGACCATTGTCGGCATTGTCATGATGTCGGCTGCCGCCAGCAAGCAGTCGGTGGGCCTGTCCCTTGCGGGCTACGTGATCTTTGCGAGCACCTTTGGCCTGACCGCGTCTTTTGGCCTTGCCAACTACGACCTGCCCACCATCAACACGGCTTTTATCGCCACGGCCGCCATCACCTGCGTTTTTGGTGCCCTGGGCGTGACGTTCCCCAAGTTCTTCCAGCGTGTATATGGCATCGGCTTTGGTATTCTGCTTGCCACCATTTTGGTTGAGATCGTTCTGATGTTCATGGGCGTTTCGCAGTCCATCACCGACCTGATCGTGATTGTGGTGTTCGCCGGCTTTATCGGCTACGACACCTACGTGGCCACGACGGTGCCGCCCACGCTGCCCAACGCCGTGCTCATGGCGTCCAACCTGTTTGTGGACATCATTAACGTGTTCCTGCGCATCCTGAACATCCTTGGTCGTCGCGACTAACGCGTGGCGTTGTGGCGATTCCTGTCGAACAGGTATAACGAAATGAAAGGCGGTCCTCCGGGGCCGTCTTTTTTGTGCGCGGCGGGGTATCATGGATGGGAAAAAGCCGATAGCGGCAGCGACAGGAAAGGTGACCACTTATGGCAGACGTCGACAACAGGAACCGTAACCGCAGGTCCAACCGTGCGGGACAGCCGAACCCTAAGCGTGAGGCTCGCGCCAAGGCCGCCGAGCGCCATGTGGCATCTGTGTCCGAGGCCTGCGCCAAGGATATCGAGCGTTCGCTTGCCGGCGTTCGCGAGTTCGACGGCATGCCTGCCGGTTTTGTCGCGGCGATGAAGGCAAAGGCCCAGGATGCTGCGGCCGCCGAGGAGCAGGTTGCCGACGATGTCGAGGGCGCGGAAGCTGCCGAGGTCGATGCTGCGGTTGAGGCCGAGGCGGCGCCCGAGTCCGTTGAGGAACCCGTCGAGGAAGTCGCCACGCCCGAGTCCGCGCCTGACGAGGAGTCCGCTTCGGCCTTGCCCGAGGTCACCGTGCTCGATGCTTCTGCCACGCAGGCTATCTTGGACAACGGTCGTGGCTATGCGCAGTTCTGCGACATGGCTGTGCTCGCCTTTGCCTCGTTCACCAACCCGGGCGGTGGCTACATTCAGGGCTATCTGGGCCAGGAGGCCACGCTGTGCGCCGATTCGTATCTGTATAACGTGCTTGACAAGCAGCGCAAATGGTACGGCGAGAACCGCCGCCGCAACATTAACTGCGAGCTCTACCGCAACCGCGCCCTGGTGGTGCCTGCGGTGCGCTTCGACCGCAACCACGTGCATGCATACGCCGACGTGATCGTGGCCGCCGCGCCCAACGTTAAGCGTGCCCGCCAGGAGTACCGCGTGAACGACGATGCCCTGCTGGATGCTTTGCGCGATCGCATTCGTTTTGTGCTCGCCATCTGCGACGAACTGGGTCGCGAGAAGCTCGTGCTGGGTGCTTGGGGCTGCGACAACAACGGCTTCGACGCCGAGGCCGTGGCAGAGCTTTTCCGCAAGGAACTCGCATCGGGCGACTTCAAGGTCAAGCAGGTTTTCTTTGCCGTGCCCTCTACGCGCTGGGACGAGGACTTTGCCAAGTTCGAGCACGTGCTGGCGAGCTTCCCCGAGCGCAACGAGGAGTCCTATGCCCAGGTTGCCGCCCGCGCCGCGGCTGCCCGCGCCGCCGAGCAGGCTCAGGCCGCAGCCGAGGATGATGAGGATGACGACGATTGGCGCAAGTATCTGTAAGCGGTGCGCGCGACGCGATACGCCGAGCCGACGGAAGAGATTGCTCCCGTCGGCTTTTTACTGAGTGAGGGGCTCAAGATGAAAAACGTGCTGTGCTTTGGCGACAGCAATACCTATGGCTATGACCCGGCGGGCATGCGCGATGGCACCGCGGTGCGCTATGCGCAGGATGTGCGTTGGTGCGGTGTGGTCCAGCGCGACCTGGGCGAGGGCTGGCACGTGATCGAGGAGGGCCTGAACGGTCGTACGACGGTGCGCGACGATATGTGCCATCCGGACACCAACCTCAACGGCGTTCGCGCGCTGCCGATGCTGTTGGAGGCCCATAAGCCGCTGGACGCGATCGTGATCATGCTGGGCACCAACGACTGCAAGACGGTCTTTAACGTGACGGCCTCCGATATCGCCCGTGGCGCCATGGCGCTGATTCGCGCTGTCCGCGCGTTTCCCTGGACCGATGCCGCGCCCTGCCCGCGCATTCTGCTGATGGCGCCCATTAAGATTAAGCCGCAGATCGCCGATGTGTACATGACTGATTTTGACGAGCGTTCCGTCGAGGCCTCGGAGCATTTTGCCGAGTACTATGCGCATGTGGCCGAGCAATTTGCCTGTGACTTTTTGAATGCCGCAGAGTTTGCCGAGCCGGGCGATATCGACTATCTGCACATGATGCCCGAAAGCCACGAGAGTCTGGGCCACGCCGTGGCGTCCAAGCTCCAAGAGATGTTCGGTGAATAGCGCAACCCCGAACCACCACAAAGGGGATAGGCACCTTTGTGGTGGTTTTGCCCGCGTTAATGAACGCCTTGGTTGCCATATGGGCATGGACGAGCTCATCGACCTGTTTGCCGAGGGCGATGAGCTGATCTCGAATACCGCCTTTGAGGATTTGGATCTTGCCTACGACGTGGCGAACGGCGCGACCTTCGATGGCGTCGTATTTCGCTCTTGCGTGTTTGACGGTGTGGACTGGAGCGGCTCGACTTTTCGAGACGTCGTGTTTCGCGGTTGCCGCTTTATCCGCTGCAATATGGAGGGCTGCTGGCTCAATCGCTGCGACTTCGTTGACTGCTCGGCACCGGGGCTCAACTTGCTCAAGGCCCGTTTGTCGAGCGTGTCTTTTGCGTCGTGCGACCTGAGCTACGCGAACCTTTCGGAGGGGCGCATTGGCCCCATGAAAGCTCGTGATACGCGTTTGGCCGAGGCCGCACTTCAGGGCGCCAAGTTGGGGCAGCTGCGCTTGGACGGTTGCGACTTGACGCGCGTCGATGTGTTTAAGACGCCGCTTTTCGGCGTGGATGTATCGCGCTGTTCGTTTGCGGCGCCCATTGTTTCGGGCGACTATCACGAGTTGCGGGGCCTGACGGTCAATGCCGAGCAGGCGCTGGCGTTGTCGGGCCTGCTCGGCATTCAGCTAGCCGACGAATAGGCGCTAAAAGGAAAAGCCACCACAAAGGTGCCTTTGTGGGGGCTTTCATGTTTCCCCAGATAAAACCTGCCAAAATAAACCTGTCCCTTTTTGGCAGGTTGCGGATTTTAGTACTGCCACATGTGGTTGACGGGGCCGGAGCCTTTGCCCATGTCAAAGCCGGCAGCGAGGGCGCCCGTTAGGTAGGCTTTGCCGGCGTTGACGGCATCGGCGAGGTCCATGCCCTGCGCCAGCGCGCAGGCGATGGCGGACGAAAGCGTGCAGCCGGTGCCGTGTGTGTTGCTGGTCTCGATGCGCTTGTGGCGGAACCATGTGGTGAGCGGGTCGCCCAGATGGTTTCCCTCGTCATCGAGCGGCGCGGGCTCGGCCAGCACATCGTTGGCCTCGTTGACAAAATGCCCGCCCTTAACGAGGGACGCGCAACCAAAGCGGCGGGTGAGGAGCATGGCGGCATTTTGCTGCGTGCGTTCGGAATCGACCTCGTAGTCGAGCAGCGCCATGGCCTCGGGAATGTTGGGCGTGATAACCGTCGCCAGCGGGAACAGGTGGTGAGTGAGCGCTTCGGCGGCATCCTCGGCAATCAACCGTGCGCCCGAGGTGGCGACCATGACGGGGTCGATGACCACGTTTGTTGCGTCCCAGGCGCTCAGACGGTCGGCGATGACCTTGATTATTTCGACAGACGAAACCATGCCGATCTTGACGGCGCTGGGTCGGATGTCATCAAAGACGGCGTCAATTTGTGCGGCGACGATATCGGGGGAGATATCCTGCACAGCGGTGACACCCAGGGTGTTCTGTGCGGTGATAGCGGTAATGGCTGTCTCGGCATACAGACGGTGCGCAGTGATGGTCTTAATGTCGGCCTGAATGCCGGCGCCACCGCTGGAATCGGATCCTGCGATGGATAGGACGGCAGGTACCTTGCTGCGATCCATGTTCGCTCCCTTGTTCGGTCGGATTCAAATGGGTCTTTGAGGCAGCATTATAAAGATGCCCGGGCCGACTCTATGTCGAACCCGGGCGGGCGATGCAATCTTTACGCAAATGAAAGCAAATGTTCACATGTCAACAATTGACGAACGTCGTGACACTGCCAATATCGATCGCGGCGAAGAGCCTAGTCCTCCATGCCAAGATCGATCGTCGTGCCCTCGAATACCTTGTTAACGGTGCGGACGGCGCACATCTTGCCGCACATGGTGCAGGTGCCCTCGGTGGCAGCAGGGGACTCCTCGTAGCGTTTCTTGCCGGTGACCGGGTCGAGAGCGCACTTCCACATGGCATCCCAGTCGAGCTTACGACGCGCCTGGCCCATCTTGTCGTCCATGTCGCGGGCGTGTGGCACCTTCTTGGCAATGTCGGCGGCGTGCGCGGCAATCTTAGTGGCCATGAGGCCATCGAGCACGTCCTGGGCGTTGGGCAGGCACAGGTGCTCGGCCGGCGTCACGTAGCACAGGAAGTCGGCGCCGGAGCTCGCGGAGATGGCGCCACCGATGGCGGCCGTGATGTGGTCGTAGCCCACACCGATATCGGTCACCAGCGGCCCGAGCACATAGAACGGGGCGTTGTGGCACAGACGCTTCTGCAGCTTCATATTGGCGGCAATCTCGTCGAGCGCCATGTGGCCCGGTCCCTCGACCATGACCTGGACGCCGGCGGCCCAAGCGCGCTTGCACAGCTTGCCCAGCTCGATCATCTCGGCGGTCTCGGTGGCGTCGTTGGAGTCGTACAGGCAGCCCGGGCGGCAGGAGTCGCCGAGCGAGATGGTCACGTCGTACTCGTGGCAGATCTCGAGCACCTCGTCAAAGTACTCGTAGAACGGGTTCTCGTTGCCGGTGACCTCCATCCAGCCAAACAGCAGCGAGCCGCCGCGGCTGACGATGTTCATGAGGCGGCCGGTCTCCTTAAAGGTCTTGATGACCGACTTGTTGATGCCACAGTGGATGGTCATAAAGTCCACGCCGTCCTCGGCGTGCGCGCGCACGACTTCGAGCAGGTCATCCTTGGTCAGCTTGACGAGCGGCTTTTCCATGTAGCCGATGGCGTCGTACATAGGGACGGTGCCTACCATGAGCGGCGTCTCGTCGATAAGCTGCTGGCGGAATTGGCGCGTCTTGCCCGAGTTGGAGAGGTCCATGATGGCGTCGGCGCCAAAGTCCTCGGCGATCTTAACCTTCTTCCATTCCTCGGCGGCATCGGCCTTATCGCCCGAGATGCCCAGGTTCACGTTGACCTTGGTAGACAGGCCCTCGCCGACGCCAAAGGCACGCATGCCCTTTTTGACGTGCACGATGTTGGCGGGAATGGCGATGCGGCCGTCGGCCACGCGTTCGCGGATGTACTCGGGGTCGCGATGCTCGCGCTCAGCGACTTCCTTCATCTGCGGTGTGATCTGCCCGGCGCGGGCAAAGTCGATTTGCGTGACGAGCTTAGGCTCGGTCTGTGTGCTCATTGGCACGGCTCCCTTCGTTGGCATTACCCATATCAGGTTTGCGGGTCAGGGCGGGCGCGCCCAGTCTCAGCCTACCGTCTTGTCCTGCAAGCTCCCCGTTTATGTAATGGGCTCAAGTATAGCTTGAATGGGTATGATTGGCCCTACGAGCGTGCCTGTGGGGAGGCGAACATGGAAGACAAGCATCTATATCGAGAGACGCAATGGGACGGGCTGCCGGCCTTGCAGAATAGGCACCGTGCATGGGCAGCGCATTCAAAAAAAGTTGCGGTGAAATAGTTCCTGTTTGGTCTGTTTGAAGGCTTAATTGGGAACTATTCCACCGCAAGTTGTATAGAGGTGGCTGAGCGGGTCAGTATCGGGTGCCGGCTCTAGAGTATCTGTTCGTTGATGAACACGAGAGTGTCTGGGGATGAGAGCTCGGGGACGTGGCGGTAGCCGATGTCGAACTCGCTAAGACGGCTGGCGTCCTCGACGTTGTTTTCTGCCATCCAACGGACCATGGAGCCGCGCGCCTTTTTGCTGGCAGTCGATCGCTGGATGGGCTTGCCGTTACGGATGCCTTCGCCAAAGAGACAGGTGACGGTTGTGGCGTCGGTGGCGAGGCGGGGCAGAACGGCTTTGGCGTACTCCACACTGGCGAGGTTGATGACTGTGGTGTTGGAGCCTGACGGCGCAATGGTGCATGCAAGCTTGTCGTCCCAAAAGCTGTAGAGGTCGCGGGCGTTGTCGACGGCGAGTTTGGCTCCCATTTCGAGCCGATAGGGCTCAACGCCATGGAAAGGTCGCACGCATCCGTACAATCCGGAGAGAATCCAAAGATGGTTTTGCAACCAGGTGAGTTGCTCGTCATCCATAACCTCGGGAGCCATGCTCTGGTACTGAATGCCGTGATAGGACATGACGGCAGGGGAGATGCGGCGCGCGATGTCGAAATCGGCGAGGTCAGCTTCGCGCAAGACGGGCGCAAATTGATGGAGCGTGTCCAAGCACGATGCGAGCAGTTTGTCGCTTACGTTCCAAAGGGTCTGTAGATCGCCCGCTCCATAATCATGCTCGATGTTCAGCAGAGCTCGGTGGAGCTGGGCCGTGTGATGCGCAAAAGGCGGTATGCCTTGAACGCTAAAGGCGTCTTGGGTGACCCGCATCTGTTTGGCGGGCGAAATGATGACCTGCAGCATGAAATCTTCCTCCCGCTAAAAAGCTGCGGTGGAATAGTTCCTGTTTGGCCTGTTTACGGGCGAATTTGGGAACTATTTCACCGCAAGTTATGGGTGGGGTGGATTAGGCGCGCTCGATGAAGGCCTTGTATCCGCGATAGGCCTCGTAGATATCGGCCTTGTTGGCGACCTCCCACAGGGCGTGCATGGACAGGACGGGAACGCCGGAGTCGATGACGTTCATGCCGTACTCGGCCATGATGTAGGCGATGGTGCCGCCGCCACCAGCGTTGACGCGACCGAGCTCGCAGGTCTGGAAGTCCACGCCGGCCTCGTCCATGATGTCGCGGATAAGGGCCATGTACTCGGCGTCGGCGTCGTTGGAACCGCCCTTGCCGCGGCTGCCCGTGTACTTGTTAAAGCACAGGCCGCGACCCATGAAGGCGGCGTTCTTGGTCTCGAACTTGCCGGCGTAGCCCGGGTCGAAGCCGGCGGATACGTCGGAGGAGAGCATGCGGCTGCGGGCGAGCGCGCGGCGCAGGGCCAGCGGGCTGTCCTCGCCGGCGAGCATCATGATCTCGGCGACGGTGTTCTCAAAGAAGCGGCTCGTCATACCGGTGGCGCCCACGGAGCCGATCTCCTCCTTGTCGACGATGAGGGTGATGCTCGTACGCTCCACGTCGGCGACATCGATTTGGGCGAGCATGGACGGATAGGCGCACACGCGGTCGTCGTGGCCATAGCCCAAGATCATGGAGCGGTCGAGGCCCATGTCGCGGGCGGGGCCGGCGGGCACGACCTCGATCTCGGCGGAGAGGAAGTCCTCCTCCTCGACGTCGTACTGTTCCTTGAGAATGTCCAGGAACATCTGCTTGACGGGGTCCTTGGGGGCGTCCTTGTCGTCCTCATCGAACTTGACGGGACGGCCGCCCACGATCACGTCGAGGATTTCGGCGTCGACGGCGTCCTTGGCGGGCTTGGCCATCTGCTCACTCGAGAGGTGGATCAGCAGGTCGGAAATGGTAAAGACCGGGTCATCGGCCTTGTCGCCGATGTTGATGTCGACGGAGGTGCCGTCCTTTTTGCAGATGACGCCCACGAGCGCGAGCGGGGAGGCCACCCAGTGGTAGCTCTTGACGCCGCCGTAGTAGTGCGTGTCGAGGTAGGCCATGTCGCCTGCCTCGAAGGCGGGGTTCTGCTTGAGGTCCAGGCGCGGCGAGTCCACGTGGGCGCCCAGGATGTTAAAACCCTGCTCGAGCGGGGCGGTGCCCAGGTTGACGAGCATGAGGTCCTTGCCGTGATTGGCGGCGTACACCTTGTCGCCGGCCTTGAGCGCGCGGCCCTCGGCGATCACGGTCTCCAGATTGACGTAGCCCGCCTCCTCGGCCATCTTGATACCGGTCTTGACGCACAGGCGCTCGGTCTTGTTCTCACTCAAAAACTGCTTATAGCCGCGGCAAAGCTCCTCGAGCTCCTCGATTTGCTGTGGCGTGTACTTTTTCCATGCGCAGGGACGCTCCATGACGCAGGCTCCTTTCGGATCGATCGTGCTGGTTGATGTACCGTGAGCCATCGTATCACGCGCGGGCCCGCGGCGGCAGGGGAGCCTGATGTGCGGTGGCCGCGGGGCGGGGAGCGTGTACACTGGTGTGAGCAAACCGTGCCCAGCCCAAAGCGAGGTATTCAATATGTCTGACAAGCGCCGCACCTTTGCCGTTATCGACGGCAACTCGCTCATGCACCGCGCCTTCCATGCCGTGCCGCCGACCATGAACGCGCCGGACGGTCGCCCCACCAATGCGATCTTTGGCTTTCTGAATATGTTCCTCAAGATGATCGACGCCTTTAATCCCGACGGCGTCGTCGTGGCGTTTGACAAGGGCAAGCCGCGCGTGCGCATGGAGATGCTGCCGCAGTACAAGGCGCAACGTCCTCCCATGGATCCCGATCTGCACGCGCAGTTCCCCATGATCAAGGAGCTGCTCGGCGCGCTCAACGTGCCGATTCTGCAGTCCGAGGGCTGGGAAGGCGACGATATCCTGGGCACTATGGCGCGCTTGGGCGAGGAGGCCGGCTGCGACATGCTGCTGGTGACCGGCGACCGCGACATGTATCAGCTCGTGACCGAGCACGTCAATGTGGTCTCGACCCGCAAGGGCTTGTCCGACGTGGCGATCATGACGCCCGAGAGCGTGGACGACCTGTATCACGGCATCACGCCGGCGCTCGTGCCCGATTTTTACGGTCTGAAGGGAGACACGTCCGACAACATTCCCGGCGTGCCGGGCATCGGCCCTAAAAAGGCGAGTGCGCTTATCGCGCAGTACGGTAGCCTGGACGAGGTCATCGCGCATGCCGACGAGATCAAGGGCAAGATGGGTGAGAACCTGCGCGCGCACATCGACGACGCGCTGCTGAGCCGCAAGGTCGCGACCATTCGCACCGATGCGCCCGTCGAGCTCGACTTTGAGGCGACGTCCTTCCCGGCGTTTTCTGCCGATGAGGTGTCTGCGGCGCTGGGCACGCTTGGCATTACCGCCATGCAGAATCGTTTCTTGGCGCTGATTGGCGGCGAGGACGGCGCCGCGGCTTCCGCCAGCGTGTTTGAGATGCCAGCGGTTGTGCGTGCCGCTTCCGGTGATGCCGAGGCGCTTGCTGTCGCGGCTGCCGAGGTTGGTCGCGCCATCGAGGCGGGCGAGTGGATTGCCGCCGTGGTTGACGACGACAAAGAAGAGGGCGCGCTCTTTGGCCTGACGCGCACGCTGTGGCTGGCGACGTCCAAGGGCCTGTTTGCGCTCGAGGAGTCCGACGGCGGTGCAGCGGCTGAGGTTGAGGGCTTCAACTTCGCTCACGGCGTGATTGCCGGCGTGCTCGCGCGTCTGTTTATGGAGGGCCGCGTGGCGAGCCCGGATATGAAGGCGCTGTTGCACGAGCTGTCTCCTGTCGATTCGTCTGAGCCCGAGCTCATGGATCCGCTCGCTGCCGATTCCACGCGCATCTTCGATACCGTGGTCGCTGCCTATCTGCTGGATTCTGATCGCTCCGAGTTCGATGAGGCATATCTGGCCGATACGTATCTGCAGATGACGCTGCCTGCCGTGCACGGCGCAGAGGGTGCTGGTGAGGACGCTCCAGCGCCTGCCGTCCGAACTGCCGCTCTGACGCTGGCACTCGTGGCGCCACTGCGTGACCGCATGGGCCGCGAGAACGCCGCCAACGTGTTTGACGGTATCGAGATGCCGCTTGTTCCGGTGCTTGCCAAGATGGAGCGCGCGGGCATGCTCGTAGACCCCGACCGCCTGCGCGATCTGTCCGAGGGTCTGGCGACCCAGATTGCCGAGGTCGAGCGCAGCATTCGCGACCTGGCCGGCGACGAGACCTTCAACATCGGCAGCCCCATGCAGCTGTCGCACGTGCTCTTTGATGTGATGGCGCTTCCGACCAAGGGCCTCAAAAAGACCAAGCGCGGTTATTATTCGACCAACGCCAAGGTGCTGAGCGACCTCGCCCGCGACCACGAGATCGTGCGTCTGATTCTGGACTGGCGCGAAAAGTCCAAGATCAAGTCCACCTATCTGGACACGTTGGGCCCGCTGCGTCGAGGCGACGGCCGCGTGCACACCACGTATAACCAGACCATTACCGCAACGGGGCGTCTGTCCTCGAGCGATCCCAACCTGCAGAACATCCCGACGCGCTCCGAGCTGGGCCGTACCGTCAAGACGGCGTTCTCGGCAGGCGAGGGCAGCGTATTTTTGGCCGTGGACTACTCGCAGATCGAGCTACGGCTGCTCGCGCATCTCTCGGGTGACGAGCATCTGGTGCGCGCCTTTAACGAGGGTGAGGACTTTCATGCCGAGACGGCCGCGCGCGTGTTTGGCGTTCTCGTGTCCGAGGTGACGCCCGACCTACGCAGTCGCGCCAAGGCCGTGAACTTTGGCATCGTGTACGGCCAGCAGGCCTACGGTCTGTCGCAGTCGCTGCACATCTCGATGGCCGAGGCGCGCGATATGATCGACCGCTACTACGAGGCCTACCCGGGCGTGCGCACGTTCCTGGACAACGTGGTGGCGCGTGCCAAGCAGACGGGCTATGCCGAGACCATGTACGGTCGCCGCCGTCACATTCCGGAGCTCAAGGCCAAAAACCCGCAGCTCCGTGGCTTTGGCGAGCGCACGGCCATGAACCACCCCATGCAGGGAACTGCAGCAGACATCATCAAGATCGCGATGGCCCGCGTAAGCCGCCGCCTGGAAGAAGAGGGCTTTGCCGCCCACATGATCTTGCAAGTACACGACGAACTGGACTTTGAGTGCCCCATCAACGAAGTCGAGCGCCTCACCGCCATGGTCCGCGACGTCATGGAACATGTAGTAGACCTACGCGTCCCCCTAATCGCCGAAGCCAGCACCGGCATAACCTGGGCCGACGCGAAATAGGAAAGCGCCCACAATTCCAGAGTAACTAAAGGCAGAAGGGGGCTCCTTGCCAACAAGGAGCCCCCTTCATTCCAAAAAATCAGCCAAGTATCTAGACACCCAAGACGCCATCTAGGCGGCAAGCAAGTCACCCAAGGACCTGGCCGGGCGAGGCGGGTAAGTTTTTCGTAGATTCCGCACGAGCCGGAAAGCACTTAATGTGCTTTCCGAGCGAGCCCAGGACCTGACCGAACGAAAAACTTACCCGCCTCGCCCGGCCAGGTCCGACGAGCAACGTTACCGAGCCGCCACGATGGCGTCGATGAGCGTCAGTACGCCCCCGTCGTTGTTGCTCGGAATGCGCCACTTGGCGTGCGCATTCATATGCTCTTCGGCATTGTCCACGATAAAGCTATGCCCGACGCGCTCGAGCATAGGGATATCGTTGTAGGTGTCGCCCACGGCGGCGGCATCGGCGATATCGATGCCCAAGTGCTCGCACAGGTGCGCGACGCCGGCGCCCTTGTCGACACCCAGGTTCATAAAGTCGATCCACTCGCGGCCGGCATTGGTGACATAGAGCTGGTCCGAGAACGCAGGGCTGTAGGTCTCGCGGAATGCGGGCTCGGCATCATAGGCGGGGAAGAAGATCGAGATCTTGTTGGACTCGATGTCGAGGCCCTCAAAGCTATCGACGTAGTTGATCGTGTTGTAGTACACGCTGATCTCATCGTGGTATTGATGGTCGCGGGCAAGCACGTAGAACTCGTCGAAGCAGCACAGGACGGGGACAGCGCGAGAATCCTCCGAGGCACGAGCGAGCACCTGCTGATACAGCGCCACGTCGATATTGCTCTTATAGATATAGTTGCCGCGATAGATCACGCACGCGCCGTTGTCGGGACAAAAGGCGAGGGGTTTCTTGACGCCCTCGAACATCTCTTCGAGCTTGGGGGCGGGACGTCCGCTGGCGGGGCAGAATACGATGCCGGCTTCGGCGAGCTTGTCCAGGCGTTCGTCAAGGCCTTGCGGCAGCACGCGCTCGTCGGTCAGCAGTGTCTTGTCCATGTCGACGGCGATGAGCTTAATGTTTCCGATATTGGCGTCCGATTCGTAAGTTTGCATAAAAGCGAGCCTTTCGTTTCGAAATTGTTTCAGACGTTATAACCTTCAACTCGTGGTCGGGCGTATTTTCGCAGGAATGGCGCGTATTTCCATCACGATTCACAAAGTAATGAAAAAACTTTCCAGAAATTTGAATTTGTCGCTTGCGCAGCGAGCACTTTATCGTAATATAGCGAACATCGAAAACGGGGACGGCAAAGGAGCCGCTTACCGAGGAAAAGGTACCGTTTGCGATATTTGAATTGCGCCCGGCGATACGTGAAAGGAGAGGCAGATGCAGTTCGTACAGATCATCACCACTGCAGACAATGCCATCCGACGCCAGCGCGCAATTTCCCGACGACGATAACAATCGTCTCTGTCCGCATGGGGCGTAACGCCTCAGCAGAGTCATTTTGAGGTCGTTGGGTTTTAAGCACGACATAGCCGCATGTTTCTAGGGCATGCTTGTGCTGCATTCTGCTGAATAACCTGATATTGCACGGTTTTGACCTCAAGGTGACTTGCAACTGACCGATGTTCTAACTAGCTACCAAGGGCGAAAGGAAACAGCCATGAGCAAGGAAAAAGTCGTTCTCGCATATTCCGGTGGTCTTGATACATCCGTATGTGTCAAGTGGCTCCAGGACGAGAAGAATCTCGATGTCGTTTGTGTCTGCGGCAACGTGGGCCAGGAGGAGACCGGCCTGGATGCCAAGAAGCAGAAGGCCCTCGATCTGGGCGTTCTGGATTGCCAAGTGCTTGACCTGCGCGATGAGTTCTCCGATGAGTTCCTGACCAAGGCCATCGCCGCAAACTCCATGTACGAGAACAAGTACCCGCTGCTCTCTGCTCTTTCCCGTCCGCTGCTTGCCAAGAAGCTCGTCGAGGTTGCTCACGAGTTTGGCGCGACCTACGTCGCCCACGGCTGCACTGGTAAGGGCAACGACCAGGTCCGTTTTGAGGCCGCCGTCAAGGCCCTCGATCCTGAGCTCAAGGTTATCGCCCCTGTTCGCGAGTGGGATCTGAAGTGCCGTCCCGACGAGGTCGCCTACGCTCACGCCCACAACGTGCCGGTTCCCGAGGGCGCCAACGACAATCCCTATTCCATCGACGACAATCTGTGGGGCCGTGCCATCGAGTGCGGTCACCTGGAGGATCCCTGGAATGAGCCGCTCGACGACGCCTGGGTTATGACCAAGAACCCCGAGGACACGCCCGACACCCCGACCTACACCGAGATTGAGTTTGAGGCCGGCAAGCCCGTCGCCGTCGACGGCAAGAAGATGAAGCTTTCTGAGATCGTCATCGCCCTCAACAAGATCTCCGGCGATAACGGCTTCGGCCGTCTGGATCTGGTTGAGGATCGTCTGGTGGGCCTCAAGAGCCGCGAGTGCTACGAGGTTCCCGGTGCTCTGACGCTCATCACCGCCCACAAGGCGCTCGAGGACATCTGCGTCGAGGGCGACCTGCTCAAGACCAAGATCAAGCTCGAGCAGGATTGGGCCACCGCCGTGTACAACGGCCAGTGGTACAGCCCGCTCAAGAACGCGCTCGACGCCTTTATGGCCGATACCCAGAAGTTCGTGACCGGCACCGTCCGTCTGAAGTTCTTTAAGGGCAACTGCCATGTCGTCGGCCGCAAGAGCCCCTTCAGCCTTTACGATTACGGTCTGGCTACCTATGACCGCGACACCACGTTTGATGAGAAGGCCAGCGCCGGCTTCATCGAGATCGACACGCTGTCGCTCAAGACGTGGGCTAAGGTCCAGGGCCCCAGCTCCGCTGCCGCCCAGGCCTAGCTCCTCCTTCCCTTGGTATCCGCGCGGCCCATCCGCGTGATACAAAACGGGCGCACGGGGTCCCTACCTTTCGTTATGCTTGCTGACACTTCTTAACATCGGTGGCCCCTACGTTCCGCCCGCATATATGACGCCGCATTTGCGGCTGAGTCCGAGCCCCGCCGGGGTTGTCTGGCGGGGCTCTTTCTATCGATTTGACGGCCTTGCGCCTATATATCTAAGGAGTTCCCATCATGTTGAATGCTCTTGCCCATGCTCTGCTTGCCCTTGCCCCCGAGCTCGATGTTGCGAAGGTCGAGGAGGTTCCTATGAGCCTGAAGGCCTGGATCGATGGTTCGCAGGGCAACATCCGGAGGGAGACGTTGGGCGCCAAGTGCATGGTGCGTCGCTTCTTTGCTAATTAGGTCGCTCGTCCCGCGCATGGAGTGGGGATGTGCAAAACTATCGTTGGTAAATCGTTTTAACGGCGCCTCGTAGTTCGCTGACGCTGGCGCGCTGGTATTTGATGAAAGGGGACGGTCCCATGGCTCTTTGGGGTGGTCGTTTTGAGGCGGGCGTGGCCGAGGTCACGCAGGAGTTCGGTGCGTCGCTGCCGGTCGACAAGCATCTCTATAAGCAGGATATTGCCGGCTCCAAGGCGCATGCCAAGATGCTGGCCGCCCAGGGCATTATCAGTGTTGAGGACGAGCAGGCGATCACCAAAGGCCTGACCGGAATCGAGCAGGATATCGATGCCGGCAACTTTACGTTCGACATCAACGACGAGGACATCCATATGTCCATCGAAAGCGAGCTGACGCGCCGCATCGGCGAGGCCGGCAAGCGCTTGCATACCGGACGTTCGCGCAACGACCAGGTGGCGACCGACACCCGCCTGGGCGTCAAGGCGCTGGCCAAGGAGCTTATGGAGGCCAATCTTGAGCTGCGCCATGTGCTGGTGGATGCGGCTAAGAAGTACGACAAGGTGATTCTTCCGGGCTACACGCACATGCAGCATGCTCAGCCCGTGTTGCTCTCGCATCACCTGCTGGCGTATTCCTGGATGTTTGCGCGCGACTTTACGCGCCTGAAGGCTGCCTTTGATGCCGCCGACAATTGCCCGTTGGGTGCTGCCGCGCTTGCCGGTACGAGCTATCCGCTCGATCGCCAGATGACGGCTGCCGAACTTGGCTTTGCGGGCGTTATCCCTAACTCGCTCGATGCCGTTTCCGACCGTGATTTCCTGCTCGATCTGCACTATGCCGGCTCTGTCATGGCAATGCATCTGTCGCGTCTTTCCGAGGAGATCGTGCTGTGGTCGAGCTCTGAGTTCGGCTTTATCACGCTTTCCGACTCGTACTCCACCGGCTCTTCTATCATGCCGCAGAAGAAGAATCCCGACTTTGCTGAGCTTATCCGTGGCAAGAGCGGCCGAGTCTATGGCAACCTGGTGCAGCTGCTCGTGACTATGAAGGGCCTGCCGCTCGCCTATAACAAGGACCTGCAGGAGGACAAGGAGGGCGCGCTCGATACCGCCCATACGCTCATACAGTGCCTGTCCGTTATGGCTGGCATGATCTCGACCTGGACCGTCAACGAGTATGCCATGGAGCGCGAGTGCGGCATCGGCCATCTGGCCGCCACCGACGTTGCCGATTACCTGGCTAAGCGTGGCCTGCCGTTCCGCGAGGCGCACGCCGTGGTGGGCCACTTAGTCCTGATGTGCGAGAAGCGCGGTTGCAACCTCGAGGATTTGCCGTTCGAGGTCTTCCAGGAGGCAAGCCCGCTCTTTGAGCACGATATTACCGAGGCGCTCGACATCCCGTCGATTGTCGCCGCGCGCACGACCGAGGGCGGAACCGCTCCTGTCGCTGTTGCCGTGCAGCTGGAGCGCGCCGAGGCGAAGCTTTCGGACGACGAGGACGTGTTTGGGTCGCTGACCAAGGTCGTTGAGATGGGTCACGGGGCTAATTAAAGGTATGGCCGGAGCTGACACGGCCGTTAATTGATAAACCGTTTTTGCTCTTACGGGCGTCTGCTGATGCGGGCGTCCGTATTTTGTAGCCATGGGGGAGGAGCTTGTCGAGAACTTCTGTAGGACCTTTGGGCAGGTTGTGAAGGGAGTGCATTCACGGGCGTCAACCGACCGTCCGCTCGGTTCGATGTCGTTGATGGGCGGCCGGATGATACGCTAGTCAGGCTTCGAAACAGAAGTGACACATATGGAACGCTTCAATAAATTGTAACGTTCCAATAGACAGCTTTTTGTTTAACTGCAGCTAAATCTCTGTTACGATGCAGTCCAGGCGGGTGCCGGAATGGGACTTGGGCACGCGCGAACCTACTTGAAAGGCTACCTTATGGCTATCGAGAAGACCTTCATCATGATTAAGCCCGACGCCGTGCGCGATCGCAAGATCGGCGAGATCGTTGCTCGTATTGAGCGCAGCGGCCTTGTTATCGAGCGCATGGAGATGACCACGCTTGAGCGCGCCACCGTCGAGGAGCATTACGCCCACCTCAACGATAAGCCCTTCTTTGGTCGCCTCTGTGACTTTATGACGAGTGGTCCGGTTGTCAAGATGGTCGTTTCCGGTCCTTTTGCTGTTGCTAAGATGCGCACCCTTATGGGTGCTACCAACCCGCTTGATGCCGCTCCCGGCACCATCCGCGGCGACTTTGCCGTCGATGTCAACGCCAACGTGATCCACGGCTCCGACTGCCTGGAGAACGCCGAGATCGAGATCAAGCGCTTCTTTGGCTAAACCAGCTTTGACTCCTTAAAGCTGTTAGCGTGTGGCTTGGGCGCCGCGGAACTCCATCCGCGGCGCTCCTTTTATATATCAGTAGAATTTTGGGATATGCCTCGAAATCAACTAAGAGGGGCCCGCTCGGATGTGTTCCGAGCGGGCCCCTTGCTGCTAGCTTGTGGGTTTGAGTGCTTTAAGCCTCGTCGACGACCTTGAGGCCGCGGGTCTGGTCGATCTCGTTAAGGAGATCGACGCGACGCTCGTGACGGCCGCCCTCGAACTCGGCATCGAGCCACTCGTCGACGATCATCTTGGCGAGCTCGGAGCCCACGACGCGGGCGCCAAAGGCGAGCACGTTGGTGTTGTTGTGCATGCGCGAGAGCTTGGCGCTGAAGGGCTCGGAGCACACGACGGCACGAACGCCCTCGACCTTGTTGGCGGCCAAGCTAATCCCGACACCGGTGCCGCAGATCAGGATGCCCAGATCGACGTCGCCGTTGGCTACAGCTTTGCCCACCTTGTAGCCGGCGATGGGGTAATCAAAGCTCTCGGAGGTGTCGGTGCCAAAGTTCACGACCTCGCAGCCGCGCTCCTTCAGGTGCTCGGAAATGATGTTCTTGAGCTCGACGGCGGCGTGGTCGTTGCCGATACCGATCTTCATGAGTGGTTCCTCTCTGGTCCGTGCGGCGGAATTGCTAAAGGTTTTACCGCGTTCGACTGCATGATAGCGCGTCTTTTGCCTAAACACTCGGGCGTTTTTTGGTCAAACGCTTTAGCGGACACGAACATCAGCCCATCACGAAAAATGCCGCCAATTTGCTTCTGGCGGCCGTCTGCCGGAACTCGACTTGCGGTTTTTGGTGCCTTGTTATCAAATGGAGAAGTTGATACTTGCGAGAGCAACCCGTTATACATGTAGGAGATACCTATGCCTACCGATTCCATCCGTGATGCCGCGTTTTGTGATGTTTTGAACCGCGAGCTTGTCTGTGCGCTCGGCTGCACCGAGCCCATTGCCGTTGCCTATGCGGCGGCGCTGGCGAGCCAGACGCTCGGTTGCGAACCAGAGCATATGGATGTTGCCTGCTCAGGCAACATCATCAAGAACGTAAAGAGCGTGACCGTGCCCAACTCGGGCGGTATGCACGGTATTGAGGCCGCGGCCGTGCTGGGTGCCGTGGGCGGTGACGCCAAGAGCGCGCTCGAGGTGCTCGAGAGTGTTGGCGATGCAGACCGTGCTCGCGTGACCGAGCTGCTCTCCGATGCCGACTACTGCGATGTGTCGCTTGTCGAGGGTGTGCCCAACCTCTACATTAAGGTGACTGCCACGGCCGGAGGTCATACTGCGGTCGTCGAGATCACCGACCATCACACCAATGTTACGTGCCATACACTCGATGGCATTCCGATGTGTGGCAAGTCGGCGGGGGAGTGTGCCGCCTGCGCCGAGCGCATCGTGGCCGAGCGTGCCGCCGATACGCCCATGTCGATTGAGTCTATCATTGACTTTATCGAGGACGGCGACATCGAGGGCGCCCGCGCTGCCGTTGAGCGTCAGATTGAGCTGAACGGCGCTATTAGCGCCGAGGGCTTGGTGAACGCTTGGGGCGCCGAGGTGGGCCGTACGCTGCTGGGCGCTCGCGCCGACGATGTCGCCTGCCGTGCGCGTGCGCGTGCGGCCGCCGGGTCTGACGCCCGTATGAACGGCTGTGCGCTACCGGTCGCCATTGTGTGCGGCTCGGGCAACCAGGGTATTACCTGTGCGTTGCCCGTTATGGAATATGCCGATTACCTGCGCTGCGACCACGAGCGCCTGGTGCGCGCCGTGATGCTGTCTGATCTTATTGCCGTGCATATCAAGAGCTATATTGGTGCGCTCTCGGCGTTTTGCGGTGCTATTTGCGCTGCGTGCGGTGCCGGCGCGGCGATTACCTGGCTGTGCGGTGGCACGCGCGAGCAGATCGGCGCGACGGTCTCCAATACGCTCGGTAACGTGGGCGGCATCGTGTGCGATGGCGCCAAGGCAAGCTGCGCCGCCAAGATTTCCGCTGCCGTTGATGCGGCGATTCTGGGACATGACATGGCCATGCAGGGGCGTGGCTTCCGTGCCGGAGAGGGCCTGATTCAGGATACGGTGGAAGAGACGATCGCCAGCATGGGCTATGTGGGCCGCGTTGGCATGAAGGATACCGACGTCGAGATCCTCAACATCATGATCGGCAAGACCATCGTCGACTGCTAGGGGCTCTGGGGCACTGCATCTTGTTGTTGAAACTATCGTGCTTGTGGCCGTAAAGCACCTGCCTGCATTGCGGACAGCGAGGATCTCGCGGTATGTCACCAGGTCGTTCTCGCGCTTGATGCGCTCGAGGACGGTCGCGACAACAAGCGCCGCTATCGCCGGCAGGAACGCCGCAGCCGCGGCGACGCCGGCGCCCCAGGTGCCCTCCATCCAGTTAAACGCCGGCGACAGTATCAGTGCGAACGCCACCGCCAGCAACGCCAGCATCAGCACGGCCAGCCATAGCATCCGCGTTCCCATGCGCTTGCGATCTCTTTCGACTGCCTCTTCCATAACGGTCACGTCTCCCTTCACGAGCGTGTCTATGGAGGTGCCGAATAGGATGCTCAGCATGAGCAGGCTCTGGACGTCCGGATACGTCTTGTCCCGCTCCCAGTTCGAGATCGTCTGACGCGACACGTAGAGTTTCTCGGCGAGCTGTTCTTGGGAGAGCCCCATCGCCTCGCGCCTCGTCTTTATCTGGTTGCTGATGTCCATCGTCACCTCCCGGTCGTGAAGGAGCGTCCCGCGAACACATCGGGTGCGCTATCGAATCTGTTGTACATCATATGCGGCAAGGCCCGCCGACCGCTGCAAAAACTGTTTTGCGCGGGGTTTACCTGCATGATTGTTGCTGCGATGCGTGCCATCGCCGCGGGGAGATCTGGCTTGTGGAGGCTTGCGGGGCGATGGCTTAGCGATGTTGTCGAGCAATCGTCCAAGTGCGCAGGCCCATGGCGGCGTAGCCGATTGCGGTATAGGCAACCCCATGGAACGCAAGGTCCCGGCTGCCCTCGACCGCGAGGGGAAACAGGAGCGCGGGTCCGATTCCGAGCGCTGCGGGTACCCAGAAGAGCGTCCTCGCGGAGTTCGCGGCGAGCAGGCCGAGGGTGATTGCAGTTGCGGGGAGCACGAGGTAGATCAGCGCCATCATGGCGATCATGCCGGCATCGGATGGGACGATGCTCACCAGGAGGACGGGGATTGCCCAGCAGGCGCCAACGATTGCGATCAATGCGATGAGGGACGCGCGTACGGTGACGTTCATGGGGCACCTCCTAACGGGAATCGCCCCCATTCTGGCATACATCTTCAGAATGGGGGCTAAGGGGGATACCATTTCGGGGAACGGGTGCGTACCCGCGCTTTTAACTCAGCATCTTGGCGAGCATGCCGATGCCGACGCCCACCAGTCCGCCGGCGATGGCGCCGATGATGATCTGCACCGCGTTGCGCGTGCCCTTGACCCAAGGGTTCATCTCGCGCTCACGGCGCCCCTCGAGCGTGTCGCGATCGACCTGCTCGCCGCGGCTAAACGCCAACACCTCGCGGTACGTGACGAGGTCGTGCTGCTTCTTCATGCGTTCCATATACACGAACGCCACGAGCATCACGACGAGCGCCACGGCGGCAAACGCCGCGGTGGGCGCGATGTGCATGCCCCAGCCCCATTCGAACTGGAACGCCGCCCACGCGCTCAGCACCAAAAACACGACCGCGCTCACGACCGTGATTGTGGAGAGGGCGTTGTACTTCTTGACCGCTTCGTTCATTACCTGTGCCATGGTTTCCACATCTCCTTTGATGAGGGAGTCCACGGTCACCCCGAACACGTTGGAAAGCAGCAGCAGGCTCTGGACATCCGGATACGTACGGCCGCACTCCCAGTTGCTGATGGTCTGGCGCGACACGTAGATGCGCTCCGCCAGATCGTCTTGGGACAGTCCGAGCTCCGTGCGATGCTCCTTGATGTGCGAGCCCAGCTCCATGCGTTTGCTCCCTAGAGGGTCGGGGTGACCCCTGTCGAGAGCCACCATGTCATTGACGCGAGCATCGTACCATCAAAGGTCTTTATATTTGACCCCCACGGGGCAAAATCGAGCTGTCAAAAGGCTTTATATACGACATCTAGCTGGGAAAAGAACGGTCCCCAAAGGCGGATGCCTCCGGGGACTGGTTGGTGCGTATAGAGGGGGCGAGCTTGCTTTGGGTTGGTGTTGGCCCCGCCGCTCGGCTCGACTTTGGAGCGGCGGGGCTCAGCTCTGCCTCGGCGCTGGCGAGGCAGAGCGCGGCTTTGCCCCGAAGTCGGCAGCGGCCGAGCCCTGTCTTCCCGGCTTAGCCCTCCTCGCCTTTGGGCGCGTTCTTGGACGAGGGCTCTTTCTTTGGCAGCCTTCCCGCGCGTTTGAGGGCGTCTCGCAAGATCCATTCCACCTGACCGTTGGCGCTGCGCATCTCATCGTCCGCCCAGCGTTGGACGGCCTCCCAGATAGCGGGGTCTATACGGAGTGGATACTGCTTGCGTGCCATGACGTGCCTTCTTGTCGAATGTGCAATTCTGCACCCGTCCCAAATTACTCATTGGTGTTGGGGTTAGTACAGCGAGCCTGCGTTGAGCACCGGGTGCGCCTCGGATTCACCGCAGAGCACCACCATGAGGTTGCTGGCCATCTGCGCCTTGCGCTCGTCGTCCAGCTCGATGGTGCCGCCGGCAGCCATCTCCTTCACGGCCATGTCGACCATGGAAACCGCGCCCTCGACGATCTTCTTGCGCGCGGCGATGACGGCCTCGGCCTGCTGGCGGCGCAGCATCGCCTGGGCGATCTCGGGGGAGTAGGCAAGATGGGTGAGGCGGGCGTCGTCGACATCCACGCCGGCGGGTGCCAGGCGCATCGCGAGCTCGCGGCGCAGGGCTTCGGAGACCTCTTCCACATTGGCGCGCAGCGTGATGGCGCCGGCGGCATCGGACTCGTCCTCAAGATGGTCGTAGGCGTACACGCTCGCCACGTGGCGCAGCGCCGTCTCGGCCTGCATGGCGACATAGCTCTGGTAGTCGTCGACGTCGAAGAGCGCCTTGGCGGTATCGGCGACGTGCCACACCACGACGGTTGCGATCTCGATGGGGTTGCCCATTTTGTCGTTGACCTTCAGGCGCTCGCCATTCAGGGTGCGCACGCGGGTGGAGATAGTGGTGGGGTTGCCCTTGGCGGCCTTCTGCGCCGCGGCCTTGGCGGCCTTGGAATCGCTCATCTCGAGCTCGATCATCTCGCCGATCCCGGCCGATCCGCCCATGCTCTTGCTAAAGAACGGGTTGGCCCAGAAGAAGCCCTCGTCGCGGACGGTGCCCACGTACTTGCCGAACAGGATGCACACGCGCGCCTGGCCGGGCTGCAGCGAGAAGAATCCGTTGAGTGGGATGAACCACAGGCAAAACGCGAGGATGCTGAGGCCGAGCCCCCATCCGTAGACTGCGGGCGCGTCGACGCCGTCGGGCGTGCTCGCGAGCCCGATGGTGCTCCAGATAAAGAGGCCGATGATGACGATGAGCGCCACCGCCACGGCGACGAGCATGCCGTAGCCCGACTTGGCCTTGAGTTGCTTTTCCACGCTCATTGTGAGTTCCTTTCATGACTGCGCCGGCGTTTGCGTGACGTCCCCGGCGCCGCGCTCCAGATTGCGATGGGGAGGAGGCGAGTCCCCGAGCAGTCCGTGCGACTGCTGATTGCATTGTGATATCACATTGAGACCAAGTCAAGGAGAATCGGATGCCGTCTCTCATGGCATAAGTGGTTCGGGGCGCCCGGCATCTACGCTCCGTAGAGGTCTTCCTGTTGCATCTTGGCTCGCAAGTCCCTATAATAGCTCCACTCACGGCTGAAGGTTTACCTCTAGATTTGGAAAGGGGAGCTGCACCATGCTTGCTTCTATGAGGATTTGGCTCTAGCCACGGTCGCGTGAGCGACCGGTACTTCGCTGCATACCACCGATCGCATCAAAGGATTATTCCATGACACAACCGAATCCCTGCGCTTCTTGGAAGCGCTCGCTCGCCATCGTCTGGATCGGCGAGTTCTTCTCCGTGCTCACGAGCTCCATTCTGCAGATGGGTCTCATCTGGCACGTCACCCTCACCACCGGCTCCGCGAGCGCCCTGTCGTTCGTGAGCCTGGCGGCCTTCTTGCCCATGGCGCTCCTCGGCGCCTTCGCGGGCACCATCGTGGACCGCACGTCCATCAAGCGTCTCATGATCGGCGCCGATCTCTTCATCGCGGCCGTGAGCCTCACGCTTGTCTTCGGCTCGCTTCGGGGCGACCTTTCTGTCGCCGTTGTGGCGGCGGTGCTGTTCGTCCGTGCGCTGGGCAGCACGCTCCATACGCCCGCCTTCAACGCGCTCACACCGCTCATCGCCCCGCCCGAGGTGCTCGGCAAGCTGGCGGGCATGCTGCAGTTCATGCAGTCGGGTAGCTATATCATCGGCAACGCCATCGCCGCGGCGGTCTACCCGGCGTTTGGTCTGACTTTCATGATCGCGCTCGATGTCGCCGGGGCGGTGCTCGCGAGCATCGCGGTGGCGACCTCCGGCATCAAGACGCCGGCGCCCGAGCGCCATACGCCCGAGGAGAACGCCGAGGCGTCGCACCGCGCGGTGCGGGCCTTCCTATTGGAGACGGCCAACGGGTACCGCGAGCTCAAACGCCATCACGGTCTGTTCGCCATGCTCTGGATCGGCTTCGCCTTCTCGGTCCTGTTCTCGCCCATATCCGCGCTGTTCCCGCTCATGGTGTTCGACCATTTTGGGGGCACCACTACGCAGTCGGCTATCGCGGAGATCGCGTTCTCGGTCGGCATGATCGCGGCGAGCGGCTGGATCGGGGCGACGGGTGGCCTTAAGAACCGCGCTCTTTCGTGCACGCTGGCCATCGGCCTCTTCGGAGCGGGCACGCTCGCGGGCGGCCTCGTGCCCCCTTCCGCGCTCGTTGTGTTTCTGGGGCTTACGTTCGCGATGGGGGTCTCGAGTCCGCTGTACAGCGCGCCGCAGATGGCGCTCATGCAGGAGCGCGTCGATCCCGAGTGCATGGGCCGCGTCTTCGGTCTGTACGGAGCGGTCTGCAGCTGGGCTATGCCCGTGGGGCTCGTCGCATCGACCTTGTTCGCGGACGCCATCGGCGTAAGCGCGTGCTTCGTGCTCATCGGTGCTGCAATGGTGATCCTAGCAGGCATCACCTGGGCGATCCCGAGCATCCGCAAGATTGGGTAGCGCTCTGGCGGAGTGCGTTTCGTTTCGGACGGCTCGTAGGGTCGCTGCGACGTGAAGGGTGGTCGACGGTGCGCCTGCGAGGGCGCCGTCGACCACCCTTTTGTTTAATTCGTCTGGCCCGGCGCCGATCATCATCTGTTCGCCGGGCGATTGCGATGCCGCCGCTTGCCGATACGCGGCTCCTTACGTTGTGCGCATCCCATCGTTCTGGCAGCGTTTCCTGCAGTTAATCTCCAGAGCCCGAGGCGGTGGCCCCTATGAGTAATCTGCTCGAATCCATTCTGCGCGTCGGTATGACCGTGTTCATCGTCGGCCCGCTGATTGCGTGGGTCGCTCGCCGCGGCGCGCGCGAGCGCAGCGAGGCGACAGACGTCTTCGAGCGCTTCACGGTGCGCATGCCCGCGGGTGGTATGGGCACTGCCGGGGACCGGGCCTGCCTGCCGCTCCTCGCGCCCCTACATCACGCCCGCAGGCCAGCGGTACCGGGTGAGGTCGACTCGGCCGTCGTCGAGAAATTCGACACCCTCGGCTTCGAGCAGCTCACGTTGCGCCTCAGGTCCGCCAAAGGCGAAGCCCGCAGCGAGGCGGCCGTCGGCAAACACGATGCGATGGCAGGGGATGACGCCCGGTTGAGGGTTGACGTGCAGGGCATATCCCACGTAACGGGCTCGCCTGGGCTCGCCGACGAGCTTGGCGATCTGCCCGTAGGTGGTGACCATGCCCGCGGGAACCTGTGCGACCATCTCGTAGACGCTCTCGAAGAAGCCCTCGCGGTTCCTATCAGTCATCACAAACCTTTCAGTGCGCGGGTATCGGCGCGCCCGCGAGCAGCGGACGCGCTACGCCTCCAAGAACCTCTCGACAAGCTCCTCAAACGCGCCGTCCATGCCCGTGGTCTCGAGCACGGCGTCGCAGTGGGGGCGCACGTCGTCGGTGACGTTCGCCACGCCCACGCCGAGTCCGGCGGCCTGGATCATGGAGAGGTCGTTGGCGGAGTCACCCACCGCGATAACCTCGCTCATGGGGATACCGAGCATCTCGGCCAGGCGCATCAGGCCGGCTCCCTTGTTCACGCCTGCGGGCATGAACTCGAGGTAGCGCTTCGAGGAGAACGTGATCTCGACGCCAAGGCGCTGCGCCAGGGGCTCAAGATCGCCCCCGAGCTTCTGCAGTGCGTCAAAGTCCCTGTTCACAAACAGGATCTTCACGATGTCGCGCCCATCCAGGAAGGACAGGTCGGGGTGGTCTGCGCTCGAGATATGCGCCACGCCGCTGATCGAGGTGAGGTACGCACGCTCGTCGTCGTCCGCATCGGGCACGAAGACGTGTCCGTCGGCGACGTTGATGTGCATGCTAAGCCCCAGCTCAAGGCCCTTTTGATAGAGCTGCTCGGCACAGTCGCGCGAGAGTCCGCAGGTGGTGAGCGGGCAGGGGTCGCCCACGCGGTTGATAAACCCGCCGTTGTACGACAGAACGTATCCGCCTTCGAGCAACGACGCATCGACGGTCGCGAAATTGTGCATGATGGACGAGTACCAGCGCCCGCTTGAGGGGACGAACAGAACCCCCAGCTCCTTCATGCGCTTGAGCGCGCGGAAGTTCACCTCGGGGATGGCGTGATTGGAGTTGAGGAAGGTCTCGTCCATATCGCTTGCAACAAGGCGGTACATGCTAGTACACCATGCCCATGGCTTCGCGTACCTCGGCGAGCGTCGCCTCGGCGACCTCGTTGGCACGGCGATTGCCCTCGCGTAGGACGTCCTTGACGTAGTCCATATCCTGGACCAGTTCCTCGCGGCGGGCGCGGATGGGGGCAAAGTACTCGTTCACGCTTTCGGTGACGTACTTCTTGAGCTGGCCGGAGCCGCCCATGCCGATCTCTTCGGCGATCTCGACCTCGGAGCGGCCGGTGCAGATCGCGGCGGTGGAGAGCAGGCCGGACACACCGGGACGGGCTTCGGGGTCGAACGTGATCATACGCTCGCCGTCGGTCTGGCTCTTCTTGATGCGCTTGGCGGTCTCCTCGGCCGTCATCGAGATGTTGATGGCGTTGCCGTAAGACTTGCTCATCTTGCGCCCGTCCAAGCCGGGCAGCAGCGGCGTGTCGGACAGCAGCGCGTCGACCTCGGAGAACACCTTGCCGTAGCGGTTGTTGAACTTGCGTGCGATGGTGCGGGTGAGCTCGATGTGCGGCAGCTGGTCGCGCCCGACCGGCACCACGTTGCCCTTGCAGAACAAGATGTCGCACGCCTGGTGCACGGGGTAGGTGAGCAAAAGGCCGGTGAGCTCATGGCCGCTGGCCTCCATCTCGGCCTTGACGGTGGGGTTGCGCTGCAGCAGGGCCTCGGAGACGAGCGACAAGAACGGCAGCATGAGCTGGTTTGCCGCGGGCACGGCGGAGTGCGTGTAGATCATCGTCTTGTCGGGGTCCAGGCCGCAGGCCAGGTAGTCGATGACCATGTTGTAGACGTTGTCCTAGATGTTATCGGTGCTGTCGCGGTCGGTGATGACCTGGTAGTCGGCGATGAGCACGTTGGTGTGGACGCCCATGTCCTGCAGCTCGACACGGCTCTTGAGCGTGCCGAAGTAGTGGCCCAGGTGCAGACGGCCGGTGGGGCGGTCGCCGGTGAGCATGGTGTACTTCTCGGGGTGCTGCGGCAGGTCGGCGCGGATCTGGTTGCTGCGCTCGAGGCTGACCTCATAGCTGAGCTCGTTGGGCATGCTGTCTCCTTTTGGGTTGAGTGCCTGGCCGGCATTGTCGGTCTTGGTTGAAGATGAAGCTACCAGAGAAACGGCGTCTCTTGCCGGAATCAACGATGGTTTTCGCCGTGTCGTCCCGCAGGGTCGTTTCCCTTCTTGGGAAGGAGCCCCTCGATATGCTCGAGCCGCTCCTCATGGGCCACGTGCGCCGCGCGCTCCTCGGCGGCGAAAGCGGGGTCTTCGGGCGTGACGGTCTCATCTCGCTGTCGACTCCGGTACCACCGCGACGGCGCTCCTGAGCCTGCTCGTCGACAAGCCGGTGACTATCTACACCACCAACGGCTATGCATGTCGGTTTACGGGCGAGCTTGCTGCTAAGGTGGTGGTAATTGGCGGCGACTTCAACCCCGTTACCTGCTCGCTCACCGGTCCTATGGTTGAGAGCGCGCTGCGCGAGCTGTACTTTGACCGGGCGTTTATAGGTGTCAACGCGGTGGACGAGGACCGCGGCATCATGACGCCAGGTTATCCCGAGGCTATCAAAAAACGTATCGTGATGCAGAATTCCCAAGCGAGTTACGTACTCGCCGATAGCTCCAAGTTCCACGTGTTTTCAAATGTAAAGGTGTGCGACCTGGAGGGCTTTACTGTTATTTCCGACAAGCGCGACGCCAAAATCGGCGAACGCGTCAAAATGATCACGGCCTAGGACACTGGGGCATCGCATCTTGCCCTCAAGCCGTTGCCCACGTAACGAAGCGTGGGGCAAATGTGCGCCCCATTCCTGATTTGGGGACTAGCTTAGTTCGTCGGCTATTTGGTGCTCGTAGAAGGCTTCTACTACGGCGTTAAAGTCGCGGGCGAAGTCTTCCATGGTTCCACGCCAGGTTGCTCGGCCGGGCTTTCCTTGGCCCACATAGGCGGTTTGAATGCCGCAGTCGGGGCTGGGGAAATCGCGCTTGGGGTCGTTGCCCACCATGAGGACCTCATGTGGCTCGAGCCCCATGACCTGCAGCTGCTCTAGATAATATGTGGCATCGGGCTTGCAGCGCGTGGCGTTGCCCATGTGCGTTACGAGCTCGAAGGGCGCGTCTGTCAGCTCGCCCCAGCCCATGCGGCACTCGATGGCGCCTTGAGGAAAGCTGGGGTTGGTGAAGAGCGCGCAGCGCAGCCCTGCGTCCTGTACGGCTTGAAGCGCGGCGTGCGCACCCGGCATGGCTTTTGCGTTGATCATGTCATCGTTCTTGTACGGTAGAACTTCGTGATCGTAGCAGGTAAACGCCTCGTAGATAAGTGGGTCCGAGAGGCAAATGCCGCACCGGCGCTCGACCTCGGTCTGGTAAAACTCAAGATTGGTGCGATTGTCCGTGCTGTTGCGGCGATTGGCGTTGAGGTCGACCAGGATGGTGCCGAGGCGCGCCATCGTGCCCCCGCGGCTGCGACGTCCGATATCCGCGAGCATCGACGAGACATCCTTAAAATAGCGAAGGATGAACGCGTTGAGGTTGATGCTAAGAAGCGTCTCGTCCATATCGAAAACGACTGCTTTGAGCACGCGGGCACCTTTCTCGAAAAATCGTTCCAGAATCGTATGTCTGGGATACTTTACCCCAAAGCAGTGTGCCTAGCTGCTCATCGTCAACTTGTGGAGACAGTCGTTCACAAGATTGCGAAAAAGTCTCCATACGAGTAAAAAATCGCAGTTCACGCTTGAAATCGAAGCGATTTCCCCGTAATCTATACGGACGTGATTGCATAAGCGTCACATCAGTATCTGTCGGCTCCCGAGTGTTCCTAAACGTTGTGTGCTTGTCGCACCCTTCTGTAGGTCCTAGCAATCGGGGCCCCGTAGTTCGAAAGGGGTCCACCTTTGAGTGAGATTCAGAACTCGTCCATTTTCTCTCTTGACGATGTCAACGAGGAGGAGATGAACAACCTCATCGACGGTACGATTACCGACTTTGATGAGGGCGATCTCGTTAACGGTACTGTCGTTAAGATTGAGCATGACGAGGTGCTCGTTGACATCGGATTCAAGTCCGAGGGCGTTATCCCGGTCCGCGAGCTGTCCATCCGCAAGGACGCTAACCCTGCAGACATCGTTGCACTCGGTGATTCCATCGAGGCCCTGGTTCTCCAAAAGGAGGACAAGGACGGTCGTCTGGTCCTTTCCAAGAAGCGTGCCGAGTACGAGCGTGCTTGGAACCGCATCGAGGAGAAGTTCAACTCCGGCGAGAACGTCGAGGGCGAGGTTATCGAGGTTGTCAAGGGCGGCCTGATCCTCGACATCGGCCTGCGTGGCTTCCTGCCCGCTTCCCTCGTCGACCTCCGTCGCGTCAAGGACCTCACCTCCTACATGGGCACCCGCATCGAGGCCCGCGTCATCGAGATGGACCGCAATCGCAACAACGTCGTTCTCTCCCGTCGCGTCGTGCTTGAGGAGTCCCGTAAGGCCGAGCGTTCCGAGATCCTGTCCAAGCTCAAGTCTGGCATGCGTCTCCAGGGCACCGTTTCCTCCATCGTCGACTTCGGCGCCTTCGTCGACCTCGGCGGTATCGACGGTCTCATCCACATCTCTGAGCTCTCCTGGAACCACGTCAACCATCCTTCCGAGGTTGTCAAGGTCGGCCAGGAGGTCGAGGTCGAGGTTCTCGACGTCGATCTCAACCGCGAGCGCATCTCCCTGGGTCTCAAGCAGACCACCGAGGATCCGTGGCGCGCACTGGTCAAGAAGTACCCCGTCGGCGCTATCGTCGAGGGCACTGTGACCAAGCTTGTCCCGTTTGGCGCTTTCGTCGATCTGGGCGAGGGCATCGAGGGCCTGGTGCACATCTCCGAGATGGCCAACAAGCACGTCGACCAGCCTTCTCAGGTCACCCACGTGGGCGACAAGGTTCAGGTCAAGGTCATGGAGATCGACCTCGACCGTCGTCGTATCTCCCTGTCTATGAAGTCCGCTGCTGAGACTCTGGGCGTCGAGATCGAGGTTACTCCGCTGCCTTCCGAGAAGAAGGACGAGGAGACCGACGCCGAGTAAATCGGTTTGACGATCACTTGCTTTAAGGGATTCGTCCGCAATGGACGGGTCCCTTTTTGCGTTTGCAATGCTGGAAGCCCCTGTTGCGACTTTGAACATCTGCTTGCTATTGAGTTGTCGGTGTATGAAAAAACGCCGACATCCCGCCTCGGGGAGGAGGCGGGAACGCACCGAGTAGACGGAGGGGTGCGGAGCGCGGTCGCGTCTCGACTGGCGACGTTGCCCATCGGCATTCCTATTGTACTGCATGGCGTGGTCTTGGTTTATCGTGTCGAACGCTTGCGTTGTGCCATTGCCTGCGGCAACGGTGTGCTACACTCTTGCACTGCTGAGTGGGCCAGACGGTCGCGCGATGTGCTGCTTGCAGCACGCGTGAGGAAAGTCCGGGCTCCAGAGGGCGGGATGCCGGCTAACGGCCGGGCGGAGTGATCCGACGGAAAGCGCCGCAGAAAAGAAGACTCCCACCTGCGCCGCAAGGCGTAAAGGGAAAAGCTGAAACGGTGGTGTAAGAGACCACCAGCGTCGTGGCAACACGGCGGCTTGGCAAGCCCCATCCGGAGCAAGCGCGAATAGGAACGCTATGGGCCGGCCCGGTCCGCGTTCGGGTAGCGTGCGTGGAGCTGCACGGTAACGTGCAGACAAGATAAATGACCGTTCACGACAGAACCCGGCTTATCGGCCCACTCAGCTTTCTTGTCGACGCTGCGACGGCGTCAGCTGGCCGATTTGGCGCTCATTCGTCGGTCGCCGCCATAAGGCGTGCTCCCTCCTCTTTCGGGCCAAATCGACTCAGCTGACGCCGTCTCGCTGTTTTCGCCTGGGCATCGGCGGTTTCGCTCTTTTTACCGGGGTAACCGACGTAGTCTTTGCCGTATTATTGAGGCTGTTTGTTAGCGCGCTTTATTCTGTTGAGGGGCTTTGTTGGACAGCTATTTTACTCTGCATTCGAATATTGAGGCTACGGGCGAGTTTGTGGACCGTAAGAGTCGGTTTATTGCCCAGCTGGTCCATATTGAGTCCGAGGACGAGGCGAATTCCTTTATCGAGATGGTTCGGAAACGCCATTATGATGCTCGACATAATGTCCCTGCCTGGATTTTGGTTGATGGACGTGAGCGCCAGAGCGATGACGGTGAGCCGAGTCGCACGAGTGGCATGCCGACGCTTGAGGTTTTGCGCGGCGCGGGGCTCAAGAATGTTTGCTGTGTGGTGACACGTTACTTTGGCGGCACGTTATTGGGGCCAGGCGGTCTAGTGCGTGCCTATACGACAGCGACGCAGGCAGCGGTAGCCGCGGCTCAGGATGCCGGGCAGATCGTCGAGATGACGAGCGTTGTGCCCGTTGACGTCCATGTGGCCTATCCTCAGTATGAGCAGGTGCTTCGCTTGGCGCAGGATTCGGGTGCCAAGGTTTCGGGCACTGACTATGCGGACGCAGTGACGATTCATTTGGTGTTTAAGGCGGGGGAGCAGGAGCCGTTTTGCTCGAAGATGCGCGAGCTGATGGCTGGTCGCGAGGAGATCGAGGTCGGTGCTCCCGAGTTTGCCGAGTTCTAACGACGACGGCCGGCGTGCTTTAGGGGGGCGGGCGCACCGGCCGTCGTTTTATGTTGCTGCCGATTACTCGGCGAGTCGCTTCAGGATATCGCAGGCGATTTCGACGGCGTCGTCAATGCAGCCGGGGCAGCTGCGGAGCGGGCCCTGGTCCGAGCCGACGCCTTTGAGCGTGCCACAGATGGTCGACGTGTTCTTCTCGCCAAAGCGCTTGGCGATCTCGCGCGACAGCTTGTAGGTCTGGCCCTTGGTCTTAGGGTTTTCCATACCATCGCTCATCACGAAGCCCATGATGGCCACGGCGCCTGAGATAGCGCCGCAGGTCTCGGTCATGCCGCCCATGCCGGCGCCGAAGCCTTCGGTGAGGGTGAACGCGGTCTCGGGGTCGAGTCCGACGGCAGGCGCGAGTGTGCAAGCGACGGCCTGTGCGCAGTTAAAGCCACGGGCGTGGTATTCGGCGGCCTGGGCCTGACAGGCGGCGGTGTCGAGCTGCGAGGTATCAATCTGCTTCATTGGTGTCTCCTTAGTTGCGGTGTACCCGCTTATGGTACCCTTGCGGGCGTATTTGCTCATCGAGACCCCAACGTATATCTCACTGTTTTTGCCATCGAACACAATCTTTCAGATTTGGGACAAATAACCCTGATGAATTTGTCCCATAACCTATCGGCGGGATGGGTTGAGAGGGGTGCGGGGTAGCGGTATCGTGAACCGAATAAAACAAAACCCAAGTAAGGGAGTTGGATATGAGCGAGCAGACCATCGGTACCACGTGTGTTCAGGGCGGTTATCGCCCGGGCGATGCGGAGCCGCGCCAGGTGCCCATCTACCAGTCCACCACGTGGAAGTACGACACGTCCGAGCACATGGGCAAGCTTTTTGACCTGGAGGAATCGGGCTACTTCTACAGCCGTCTGCAGAATCCCACGTGCGATCTGGTTGCCGCCAAGATCTGCGAGATGGAGGGTGGTACCGCTGCGATGCTCACGAGTTCGGGCATGGCTGCGAACTTCCTTGCGATCTTTAACGTGGCCGGCGCCGGCGATCACGTGGTCGCGAGCTCTGCAATTTACGGCGGCACGTATAACCTGCTGGCCCACACCATGGGCCGCATGGGCGTTGCCTGCACCTTCGTTGCCCCCGACTGCACCGATGAGGAGCTCGAGGCCGCCTTCCAACCCAACACCAAGCTCGTCTTCGGTGAGACCATCGCCAATCCTGCGCTCGCAGTCCTCGATATCGAGCGCTTTGCCAAGGCTGCGCACGATCACGGCGTGCCGCTGATGGTCGACAACACCTTCCCGACGCCGGTGATGTGTCGTCCCTTTGAGTGGGGCGCCGACATCGTCACGCACTCCACGACCAAGTACATGGATGGTCACGCGGCCTACCTGGGCGGCGTAATTGTCGACCACGGTCAGTTTGACTGGATGGCACATGCTGACAAGTTCCCGGGCCTCACCACGCCCGACGAGAGCTATCACGGCGTGACCTATGCCGAGAAGTTCGGTCGCGAGGGCGCCTTCATTACCAAGGCCACCGCGCAGCTTATGCGCGACCTTGGCCCCATGCAAAACCCGCAGGCGGCGTTTTTCTTGAACAGCTCGCTCGAGAGCCTGCATGTGCGTATGCCGCGCCACTGCGAGAACGGCCTGGCGGTCGCCAAGTTCCTGCAGAGCCACCCCAAGGTTCGCTTCGTGAGCTATCCGGGCCTGGAGGGCGACAAGTACTATGACATGGCTCAGAAGTACATGCCCAACGGTACCTGTGGCGTCGTGAGCTTTGGCTTTACCGGCGGCCGTGCGGCGGCCGAGACCTTTATGAAGAGCCTCAAGCTTGCTCTGATCGCCACGCACGTGGCCGATGCCCGCACCTGCTGCCTGCACCCGGCAAACGCCACGCACCGTCAGATGAACGATGAGGAGCTCATCGCCTGCGGTATCTCCGCCGACATGGTACGCCTGTCGTGCGGCCTCGAGGACACCGCCGATTTGATCGCCGACCTTGAGCAGGCGCTCGAACAGTGCTAGGCTAGCTTCCCGTATGAAGCGACGGTCCCCCTTGGGGTTCCGGTGACATATAGTTCCGATTCCGTAGGCGGGACCCCGATTGCAGCTGATTGCAGGCGATTGGGGTCCCTTTTTTGCGTTGTCTTAAGCGAAAGGATGCATATGGAGAAAACTGCCGAGCAGTTGCGCCGCGAGCGTATTGCTCTTGAGGGCGACACCCACGGCAAGAACAAGTGGGCGATTCTGTTCACGGTGCTCGTCATGACGTTTATGGCATGTCTGGATTCGACCGTCGTGACCGTTGCGCTTCCGGTGATGCAAAAGGAGCTGGGTGTGGGCCTCGATCGCATCCAGCTGGTGAGCTCGGTGTATCTGCTCGCGACGTGCGTGGCCATGTTGCCGTTTGGTCGTCTGGGCGACGTGCGCGGCAAGGTGAATGTGTTTCAGCTGGGTGTCATCGTCTTTACGGGCGGCTCGCTGCTGTGCGGCCTTTCGAGTTCGCTCGAGGTACTCATTCTGGCGCGCGTTGTCCAGGGCGTTGGTTGCGCGGCGGCTATGGCCAACAACATGGGCATTATCACCGAGTCGTTTCCGGCATGTGAGCGCGGCCGTGCCATGGGAATCCTGGCGACCTTCGTGGCGCTCGGCATGATGTGTGGTCCCGTGCTCGGCGGCATGCTGGTGGCGAGCTTTCCCTGGGAGAGCATCTTTCTCATTAACCTGCCCATTGGCGTGATCTCGTTCATCGTGGGGCTCTACACGCTGCCTCATGTTAAGCCAAGGGCTGACGAACGCCCCATGCCCCTTGCCGAGGCAGCTCACCGCTGTTTTGCGAACTCGGCTTTTGCCATCAACCTTGCTTGTATGCTCATCGTGTTTATCGGTATCGGTGCGTCGGAGTTTATCCTACCGTTCTATTTTCAGGATGCACATGGGTTTGGGTCTGACGTTTCGGGCCTGCTGTTTTTGGCGCTGCCGACGGTGAATGCCTTTATCGGCCCGCTTTCGGGTACGGTTTCGGACCGCGTTGGATGCGAGGGACCCACCGCGGTTGGCCTGGGTGTATACGTGTGTGGCCTGTTTGCGGTGAGCACGCTCGACGAGCACTCCTCCATCCTGATGATCGTGTGCTGCGTCGCGGTTATGTCGTGTGGTACGTCGATTTTCCAGAGCCCCAACAACTCCCTGTATATGGGCTCGGCGCCGCGCGAGGCGCTCGGTTTTGCGGGCAGCTTGGGCAGCCTGGCGCGCTACGCCGGCATGGCGCTCGGCATTACGGTGGGCTCGCATATCCTCTACGGTCAGATGAGCGCGGCGATGGGCGAGGCCGTGACCAGCTTTGTTGCAGGCCGTCCGGACGTGTTCCTGTTTGGTTTCCGTTCGGTGTTCTATGTGTTGATGGCCGTGGCGGCCGTGGGCTTTATGCTCACGATGGTGCGTTTGGTGAGGATGCGCGCCCGACATTAGCGTATTGGGGCGTTGTCTGCCACGAATCGCGCCCATCTACTACGTTAGACCGCGAAGTCCCAACCACGGTGTATCTGGTGAAAACAAAAGCGCAGGTAGATAGCTTGCCGGTTTTCAGAAATCGTGGGTATGGACAGGGGTGTTAGGTTAAACGTAGTAGATGGACCAGTTTCGTGGCGGGCATCGCAGGATGATCCCCCGGGGACGGAGGAAAAGGGCTCATTAAGGGAGCAAAAAGAGCCCCGTCCCAAATTGACTGGTCTTGCGGCTTTATGGTGCGACGAGGCTTGTGGGGCGGGCGGGGGTCGGTCCGTGATAGACTATCGTGCAACATTTGTTCATCGCGCGGAATCATTGCCGCGAGAAAGGGTTGCGCCATGCAGGAGCTTGAGGATCGTATTCGCCGTGACGGCATCGTAAAGGCCGGTAGCGTCCTTAAGGTTGATGCCTTCCTCAACCACCAGTGCGACGTTGAGCTGTTCGACCACATGGGCGCTGAGTGGGCCCGTCTGTTCGAGGGCGTCGAGATCAACAAGATCCTGACGATCGAGGCTTCGGGCATTGGCATGGCCTGCATCGCGGCCCAGCACTTTGGCGGCGTGCCGGTGGTCTTTGCCAAGAAGGCGCAGTCCATCAACCTCGACGGCGAGCAGTATGCCACGACCATCTACTCCTTCACTAAGCAGAAGGAATACCCGGTTATCGTGGGTAAGCGCTTCCTGTCCGAGGGCGACAAGGTCCTGATTATCGACGACTTCCTGGCCAACGGCTGTGCGCTCGAGGGCCTCATCAAGATCTGCGAGGCTGCGGGCGCCGAGGTTTCCGGCATCGGCATTGCCGTGGAGAAGGGCTTTCAGGGTGGCGGCGACAAGCTCCGCGAGCACGGTTTCCGCGTTGAGAGCCTGGCCCGTATCGCCGATATGGACTGCGAGAATGGCGAGATTACTTTCGCCTAGGCGCGCGGCACATACGATTGCATGCGATGTGACAAAGGGACTGTCCCTTTGTCACTTTTTTTGTTTGAGAGGAGGTGTTGGTATGGATGAGAACAAGATGGGCTGGCGCGAGTTTGCGCGCTTTGCCGAGATGTCAGCCGCGGAATTGGCGCGCGGCTGCGAGGTGCAGGTGTTTCGCGCGACGGGTCCGGGCGGTCAGGGCGTAAACACGACGGACTCTGCCGTGCGCCTGAAGCATATACCCACGGGGATTGTCGTGACGGCGCGCGAGAGTCGCAGCCAGTTCCAGAACCGTGCGAGCTGCCTGCGCAAGCTGCGGGCGGAGCTTGAGCGCCGAGGACGCCCACCGCGCCGCCGTGTGAAGACCAAGGTGCCCCAGCGCTCACGTCAGCATAGGCTCAACGATAAACA
Organism: uncultured Collinsella sp.; assembly: GCA_902496945.1. Lineage (GTDB taxonomy): Bacteria > Actinomycetota > Coriobacteriia > Coriobacteriales > Coriobacteriaceae > Collinsella. The sequence continues at coordinate 39,723 of CABVDE010000002.1, read as the reverse complement.
CTTCAATGCGATTAAAAAGGCTAACCGTCGCAAGCCCGCAGGTGATGAATGAGCTTCTCAATAAGTTGCGGCGAAATAGGGGCTGTTTTGCGGCTTTACCTGCATAAACAGTCCCTATTTCACCGCAACTTAGGGGTGGTTAGCGGGTTGGGCGCCAGACTTGGAGGGCGCCGGGTAGGATGTCGACTTCGATGCGCGAGGCGATAACAGGTTCGCCGTCGGCCTGGATGGGGTAGTCGGGCTCCTCAAAGGTGAGCTCGGCATGGCGGCAGCGGCGCATGCAAACCGGCGGTAACTTGGTATGGTGGCCGTCCTTGGCCGAAAGAAACATGGGCAGGGCAACCGCACGCGGAACGGGGCCGCAGGCGTAGCAGACGTCGAGTATGCCGTCGCACGGGTCGGCATCGGGGCAGATGCGATAGCCCGAGCCATAGGTGGGGCCCAGCTGGATCGCCATGATGATCGCCCTCACGCGCTCGGCGGGCGCGCCGTCAAAGCTGACTGTCATGGGGTAGTTGCGATAGCGAAGGCCAAACTGCTCAAGTCCCGATAGGGTGTAGAGCGGAGCGCCGGCGAGGCCCGTCTTTTTGCGCAGCTCGGTGGTGCCCAGGCCGATGGCGGCATCGATGCCGACCGAAAGCGTCTGGTCGTAGTACTCAACGGTAGCCTCGCCGCTGCCGCTTGCGGGGTTCCATGAGCGAATGCGACCGATGTCCTGACGCTGCAGCTCGCAGGTGAGCAGCGCGCCAAAATCCTTGCCGGAGAAATCTTCTATACCGAGCGTTTGGGCAAAATCGTTGCCGGAACCCACGGGTAGGATGGCAAGAGCGGGGCGGGCGCCCTCCTTTTGTGCCATAAGTCCGTTGACGACCTCGTGGATCACGCCGTCGCCGCCGAGTGCGATAACGGTGCGGTAGCCCTTTGCCTGGGTGGCGAGCTCCTTGGCATGACCCATGCGCTCGGTTAGCACCAGGTCAAACTGGGAGGAGCGCGCGGTCATGTCCAAAAAGCGCTGGAGGCGCTCGGCGACTTCGCGCGCCGCGCCCGACTGGGCAGCAGGGTTGGCGATGATGAGCGTGCGACCAAAATCAGTTGCGTGCATGGGGCGACTCCCGGCGCATGACGTGACGGTGCGGTCGCGGTCGGGTCGAATTGTCCCCGATCGTGGCTGCACGGCGAATACTAACGTCTACTTTATCAGGTCGTTGTGGCGCTCGATAGCCTCTGCCACCGTGTGGCCCTCGTCCACGATAAGCGAGCGGCGCTTAGGGGACACAATGCGTTGTGCGGGATACACGCCACGGTGGCCGCCGGCAAGGTAGCTAATAAACGAGACGATGACAAAGAACCCGGCGGCCGTGCCGTGGAACAGGTCGATGGCCATCATGCAGGTGGTGATGGGCACGTTGAGGCCGGCACAGAACACGCCGAGCATGCCGAGAGCCGCCAGAAAGCTGGGATCAAGCCCGGTAAGGCAACCGATCCAGCCACCGAGTGCTGCACCGATGCCAAACAGGGGAGTGACCTCGCCGCCTTGGAAGCCCGCGCCCAGGGTAAGCGCTGTGACGACCAACTTGATGGCTGCGTCCGCCAGGGTGGTGTTGCCGGCAAATCCGGCGCCGGAAAGCCACGTAGAAAGGCCGGCGTAGCCCCAGGCGTCGAGGAGGGCGTAGGCGGCCAAAACCACGAGTGCGCCCATGAGTGCGCGGACGAGGTAATTGGTGATAAAGCGACCGTACAGGCTTTTAGCCGTTCGGACCGACCAGGCAAAAAGGCGTGCCGTCAGGCCAAAGACGATTGCGCTCGCAATAACGATGGCAACTGTTCGGGGTGTCATATCGGGAACGCTGGCGATGACATTCGCCTCGTACTCGGTGCCCAGGGCGAGTGATGTAAAGTAGCCGGTAAACGAGGCGACCAGACAGTAGATGCCCGCGGTGTAGTCGATCTTGCCGATAAAGCACATCTCCATGCCAAAGAAAGCCCCGGCGAGAGGCGAGCCGAACACGGCGCCAAAGGCCGACGAGATGCCGGCGAGCATAAGGTCGTGGTGGTCATGCTTTTTGAGATGTGCCAGGTTCGAGATGTTGCTGGCGATGGTGCCGCCAATTTGCACGGCGGCTCCCTCGCGGCCCGCAGATCCGCCCGTCAGGTGCGTGAGCGTGGAGCAGATAAAGGTGAGGACGGCCATGCGCATATGGATGAGGCGTGTGCCCAAGGCGGAGTCGATGACCAGGTTGTTACCGCGTTTGGCGGCAAGGCCGTGGTTTTTGTACACCCATGCGGTGGCCACACCAACCACGGGAAGCAGGGCGTACACCCACGCATGGTGCTCGCGATAGTCGGTCGCGATATTCAGCGAGGCCAAAAACGCCCAGGCGGCAACGCCCATGGCGAGCGAGACGATGACGACCAGCGCGAGTAGCTTGGCACTTGCGATCAGGTTGCGGGCGTTGCGGCGCGTGTCGGCGGCCAAGAGCTGCTCAGAGCGGGTGAGTTGATGCCTGCCGGCCATGATGACGTCGTTCAGGGAGAAACCGCCCTCATCGAGCGGTCGGGAGGTTTCCCGTGCTTCGCTGGTGCTATCGGATTTGTCGGTAAAAGTCATATGTTCCTCTTTTGGGTTGCAACGCAAGCATTATAAAACGCGGAAAACGCGACGGGACGGTGGGTTGGTATCGATTCTGTTTCGCGTCCTGCAACCGACAGGTGTATTCGTGGGCACAGGCCGTGCCGCGGTCGTGCAATGGGGGATTATACTGAGATAAATATAAAGAATTGGCGCTTTCGTTGTGCGCCGCAGCATGCTAGAGGTGTATATGGCTGAGAAACTCATTCCGTTGGAGGACGCGCAGGCGATCGTCTTGTCGCACGTGAATCGCACCGAAGTTGTCGAGATTCCCGTGTGGCAGGCTGCCGGTCTTCCCTTGGCCGAGGACGCGGTGGCCGATATCGACATCTCGCCGTTTGCCAACAGCGCTATGGACGGATATGCCGTGCGCTCGGCGGACTTGGCGCAGGCATCTGGTGAGGTGCCGGTGACGCTCGACGTTATCGGACACGAGGCCGCGGGCCATGTGTTTGAGGGCGCGGTCGGCGCGGGCGAGGCGGTCCGCATCATGACGGGCGCGCCGGTACCCGAAGGTGCCGATGCCGTGGTGAAGTACGAGGTCGTCGATGTGCTCGACGGTGACGGCAACGAGGGCTCGCGCATCCGTTTCTCGGCGCCCGCCAAGGTAGGGGAGAACGTTCGTTCCGCCGCCGAGGAGGCCCATGCCGGGGACGTCGTGATACGCGCCGGCGAGATCGTGGCTCCGGCGGGCGCGGGCCTGCTGGCAAGTGCCGGATACGCGAGTGTGAAGGTGCACGCTGCTCCGCGCGTGGGCGTCATCTCGCTGGGCACGGAGCTGGTCGCACCGAGTAACGTGCCGGTGCGCGGGCAGATTCGCGACTCCAACTCATCGGCGTTGATGGCCGAAGCGCTCGATGCCGGCGCCGAGCCCGTGTTCTACGGCATCGCACCCGACGATGAGCGGGCGATATCCGAGCTGGTACATCGTGCCGTGCGGGAGTGCGATTTTGTCATTACGAGCGGTGGTGCCTCGGCGGGTGATTACGACTATGTGACGGCGTTGGTCCAGCGCGAGGGCGAGGTGTTGTTTGACCGCATCTCGATGCGTCCGGGCAAGGCCATCACGTTTGGCTTGCTCGGGAGTAAGCCCTACCTGGGGCTTTCGGGTAATCCGGCCGCGGCGTATGTAGGCTTTGAGATGCTTGCCCGTCCGGCGATCCGCAAGATGCGCGGCTTTGCCGAGGGCGCGCGTCCCGTGCAGCAGGCGATGCTCACGCACGGCGTGAAAAAGCGACAGCATCGCCGCTTCTTCGATCGCGCCACGGTTTCGCGCGACCCCGAGACCGGTGAGCTGTTGGTGACCGAGGCCAAGACGCAGAATTCGGCGCTGCTCGGCACGATGCAGCGGGCCAACTGCCTGTTGCGTATTGACGAAAGGCCGTGTGACCTTGCGGCGGGCGATGTCGTGGACGTTGTGCGCGTCGATCTGCCCGAGGGCGCGGTGCTGTAGGAGGAAGACTATGGAGTTGAAGATATCGATCGTGACGTGTTCGGATACGCGCGATCTTTCGCAGGATGAGGCCGGAGCCGCGCTCGAGGAGCTTATCGAGGCGCAGGGCTGGACGGTCGTCTCACACGTGGTCGTGCGCGACGACGTCAGCGAGATCGGTGATGCCATCGTGAAGGCGGCCGATGAATGTCACGCCAATGTCGTGCTCACCTGTGGCGGCACGGGGCTTTCGATGCGCGATGTGACGCCCGAGGCGACGCGCGCCGTCTGCGATCGCGATGTGCCGGGCATTGCCGAGGCGATTCGGGCTTACTCGATGACCAAGACGCGTCGTGCCATGCTCTCGCGCGCCGTGTGTATGCAACGTAAGTATACACTTGTCGTAAACTTTCCCGGTTCCACCAAGGCGGCTCGCGAATGTTGGGAGGCGATCGCCGACCAGCTGGAGCACGCGGCTCAGATGACAGCGGGTGGCGGGCATACCAGATAAGCGGCTAACCTGCGGCGGAGTGCCCGGGCGCATTGTTTGAAAGGGTTCAACATGTTCGATATGGTTTCTCGCCGCGGTTTCGTCTCGCTTTCTGCTGCCGCTGCCGCCGGCCTTGGTCTTGCTGGCTGCTCGGGTAATAAGACGTCCGAGCCCGCCGGTTCCGATGCCGGCTCCGCCAAGTCTTCCTCTAAGAAGAAGGCTGTTGAGCTGCAAATCTTTGCCGCCAACTCGCTCGAGAAGGCCCTGCCCGAGGTTCAGGAGCTCTATACCGACCAGACCGGCACCACGTTTGCCGACACGCAGTTTAAGGCGTCCGGCGACCTTGTCGAGCAGATGCGCGCCGGTGCTGCGGTCGACGTACTCATCACGGCCTCCAAGGGCACCATGGACGACGCCGAGGCCGCCGAGCTCGTCGACGCCGACACGCGTGAGGACATGTTCGTCAACGACCTCGTGATCATTCGTGCCGAGGGCTCCGATATCAAGGTCGAGGCCATCGCCGACGTCGCGAACCTGGACGGCAAGATCGCCATCGGCGACGCCAAGACCGTTCCCGCCGGCAAGTACGCCAACCAGGCCCTGGCCTCCGTGGGCCTCTACACCGGCACCGAGGGCGACGGCGGCGAGTATACACCCGATCTCGCCGACAAGGTGGCTCTGGCCGACAAGGTCGGCACCGCCGCCGCCTACGTCTCTACGGGCGACTGCGTGGCCGGTTTTGTCTACAGCTCCGATATCTTCCGCTACGACGGCATCGAGGAGGCCTTCGTGTGCCCCGAGGACTCGCACAAGCCCATCGTGTATCCCGGCGCTGTCGCCGATAGCTCCGAGCACGCCGACGAGGCCAAGGCGTTCATCGACTTCTGCCTGACCAACAAGAAAGCCCAGAAGATTTGGGCTAAGTACGGCTTTGAGCTTTCCGAGTAGTGCGGCTTGGCGCGATAATTCCATCGTTTTGTGTTTCACTCCGTCCTTCTATTCGCTTGGAGCTTTTCGTGCTTAATAGATTCCGCATGCTTGCCGCCTGTGCTTTGACCTTCGCGCTTTGCTGGGTGCCGGGATTTGCGTTTGCCGGGGACGCCGAGGACGGGGCCCAGGTTGCTGCGACCGCTCATGGGCTTTCCTATGGAATCGAGGGTTTTGAGCGGTTGGCGAAGGGGACCGCTCGTGCCATGGAGGGCCAGCCTGAGGGCTACCGGTTTCCCGTTGACGAGGATGTGGACCTTGTAGTGGCGCCTGCTGCCGATCGCGTTGTGGCGTGGATATCGCCCAAGGCGGTCGAGAAGTATGGATTGGATCCGCAGGACAACGAGTGCGTATCGGGTCTCAAGGCCCTCGTCTGTGACCTCGACAGCGCAAACTGCATGGGAGGTGCGCGGCTGGGGGACGTGGATCTTCCTTGGTATGTCACGGCGGAAACAACGTTTGATGCCGGCGGGTATACCTATGGCTTTGATGAGCGTGGTGCGGATGGGGACCGCTATGTGGTGATTGCATCAGCCTCGGGTGATGCCAAAGGCGGCGCGCGTTGGCTTGATAGCGCTCAAATGGTAGAGGCGTCGTCTGTCATATTGCGGGATGAGCAGGGGCCCTTGACCTCTCTGGTCTCCTTTTTGGGCGACATCGACTATCGCCCGTTTTGGGTGTCCATTAAAACGAGCGGCCTTGCCCTGGTGATCTCCCTTGCGCTGGGCCTGTTCGCCGCGTGGAAGACTATGGGTACCTCGAGTCGCATCAAGGGCCTGCTCGACTCGGTCTTTACCATCCCCATGGTGTTGCCGCCCACGGTCTGCGGCTTTTTGCTGCTTATGCTGTTTGGTCGCTCGACCGGGGTGGGCCAGTGGCTGATTGCGCACGGCGTCTCGATTGTCTTTACGTGGCCGGCGGCGGTGATCTCTGCCGTGGTGGTATCGTTCCCCCTGGTCTACCGTACGGCGCTCGGCGCCTTTGAGTGCCTCGACACGCAGATGCTTGACGCCGCGCGAACCCTGGGATGGTCCGAGCGTCGCATCTTTGCCAAGCTTATGATGCCGCTTGGGTGGCCTTCTATTGCCGCTGGTACGGTCCTCGCCTTTGCCCGCGCGATGGGAGAGTTTGGCTGCACGCTGTTCTTTGCGGGCAACTACGCCGGCATTACGCAGACCATCCCCATTGCGATTTACTTTGAGTGGATGGGCGGCAACACCTCGGTGGCCCTCTTTTGGGTCGCCGTCGTGATCGTGTTCAGCTTCCTGGTCATCCTGTTCATCAACATGTACACCGCTCATTCGCAAAAGTATCGCGAGCGGGGCCTTTCCCGTGCGGAGCGCAAGCGGATCAAAGATCTTGCCGGACGGGGCGATTCGCTCGACCCGGCGGGCGGCGATGCCTTGCGTATCGATCGCGAGGCGCTGGCCGAGCTCATGCGCGATGATGCCGCTTTGCAGGGAGGTCGATAGGCCATGTCGCTCGTTCTGGATATCAAAAAGCGCTATCCCGGGTTTATGCTCGACATGCAGCTTGAGGCCGGAGAGGATCGTGTGGCGCTGCTGGGCGCCTCGGGCTGCGGCAAGAGCTGTACGCTGCGCTGCATCGCCGGCGTGGAGACGCCCGACGCGGGCAAGATCGTCGTCAACGGCGTGACCTTTTTTGACTCGGCGACGGGCATCAACCTGTCGCCCCAGGCGCGCAAATGCGCCCTGCTGTTCCAAAACTATCAGCTGTTTCCCAACATGACGGTGGCCGATAACGTATGCGCCGGTGTAAAGGATGCGGGCGACGCCGCCGCGCGCAAAAATCTCGCCGAGCGCTATCTGGGCATTTTCGGTCTGTCCGATTTTGCCGACCGCTATCCCGCGCGACTCTCGGGCGGTCAGCAACAACGTGTGGCGCTTGCCCGCATGGTGGCGGCGCATCCGGGCATTTTTATGTTCGACGAGCCCATGAGCGCACTCGATTCCTATCTTAAGAGCGCCCTCGAACAGAACATGCTCGACCTGTTCGATGTATGCAACCGCACCGTGCTCTACGTGAGCCACGACATCGACGAAGCGTGCCGCCTGTGCGGGCGCATCTGCGTGATGCACGACGGGCATGTTGAGGAGATCGGCTCCGTCGAGGACGTGGTCCGCCGTCCGCAGACGCTGGCGGCACTGCGCCTGACGGGCTGCAAGAACACAAGCCGGGCGCGCAAGATCGGGTCTCAGGAAGTTGAAGCCCTGGACTGGGGCATGACCTTTAACGTGGGCCATGAGGTTCCCGATAACGTGACGTACCTCGGTATTCGTGCGAGCTACTTCCATGTTGACAATCGCGCGGAGCGCGGTCGCAACAGCTACGATTTGCACGTGGCCCGTGTGAGCGATTCGCGCTTTGAGCGGCTGGTGCTGCTGGACGTGCCGCGGGCCGATGCGCCAACGCGTCTGCAGTGGAAGGTCAACAAGGTGGGCGTTCCTGTAGAGGAGCTGCCACAGGCGGGGGAGACCTTGCGCATGCATTTTGATGCGAGCAGGATTCATTTGGTTTGTCGATAGCGCCGGGTAATGCCGTGGTTGACTTGGTATCGACATAGGCTCGACGGCGGCGAAGGCCGCGGTGGTGAAAACGGATGGCACCATTGCGTGGACCTGCGTCATGCCGGCGGGCTGCTCGTCGGTCGATGCGGCCATTCGAGTCCAGGCGCTCATGTGGGGGTTGCGCCATACGCCGGCCTTTCTCGGCACCGCCATGCGTATACTGAGAGGAAGTGATTGACTGATGAGGGGAGGTATCGATGACAGGCGATCAGATTAAGCTCACGTCTATGACCGCCGCGAGCGGTTGAGCCGCTAAGTTGGCTCCCGGAGCCCTCGCCCAGGTCCTGGGCGACTTACCCAATGTGCATAACGACAACCTGCTCGTGGGGTTCGATACCTCCGATGATGCGAGCGTCTTCCGCGTAGGGGAGAACCTGGGACTCGTGCAGTCCATCGACTTCTTTCCTCCGATGGTCGATGACCCCTTCCTGTTTGGTCAGATCGCGGCAGCCAACTCGTTGTCGGATATCTACGCCATGGGTGGCACGCCCAGTCATGCCATGAACCTGCTGTGCATCCCCAATTGCTTGGGCGTTGAGGTTGCCGGGCAGATTCTAGCGGGCGGCGCCGACAAATGCGTCGAGGCCGGCTGCGCCATTGCGGGCGGTCACACCATCAACGACGACGAGCCCAAGTACGGCCTGTCCGTGAGTGGCTTTGTGCCGCTCGATCGCATACTCGCCAACAGCGGCGCGCGCGTGGGCGACGCCCTGCTGCTGACCAAGCCAGTCGGCTCGGGCATCATCACCACGGCCATTAAGGGCGAGCTCATTGAGCAGGACGAGGCGAGCCCGATGTTTGACTCGATGCGCACGCTCAACGACGCGCCGATTCGCCTGGCCGAGGGACTTGAGCTTCACGGCTGCACCGACGTCACGGGCTTTGGCCTGATTGGGCACGCATGCGAGATGGCCGAGGGCTCGGGCGCGCAGATTGAGCTTTTGTCCGACGCGGTGCCGCTCTTTGACCAGGTGCTCGACATGGCACGTTTGGGCATTATCCCCGCGGGCGCCTATCGTAACCAGGACTTTTTTGGTCCGCGCGTGGCGGCCGACGATGATCTGGAGCCGGGCATGCTGGATGCGCTCTACGATCCGCAGACCTCGGGCGGCCTGCTTATCGCGGCACCCGCTGCCGATGTGGATAAGCTTGCGCGCCGTCTGCATGCCGAGGATCTTGTCGCCGCCGTCGTCGGTCGCGTGTGCGAGGCGGAGCCGGGTGGTCCCGCTGTTCGCGTTGTTCGCTAGCTGCACGTTTATGTATCTGTTTGCCGTTCTAGAACGGTTCTTTCGAAAGGATTCTGCTTTGTCTACCAGGATTGAAGTCAACGCCATGGGCGATGCCTGCCCGCTTCCCGTCGTCAAGACCCTCAAGGCGCTCAAACAGCTCAATGGCGAGGGTGCTGTGGTGACCTCGGTCGATAACGAGACGGCTGTGAAGAACATCTCCAAGATGGCGCAGGAGAGGGGCTGCACGGCTTTGGTCGAGAAGATCTCGGATGCCGAGTGGCATGTGACCGTCGCGACCGCCGGTGCCGTGGCCGTTGCGGACCCCGAGCAGGACGGTGCCGCTTTCTGCGACGCCGGCGCCGGCAAGGGCAAACTCGTCATTTCCGTCTATACCGACTGCATGGGACGTGGCGACGACGAGCTGGGCCACAAGCTTATGAAGGCGTTTATCTTTGCCGTGACGCAGCAGGAGGAGCTGCCCGCGACCATGCTGTTCTACAACGGTGGCGCCAAGCTCACCGTCGAGGGCTCTCCGGTGCTCGACGACCTGAAGGGTCTGGCCGAGCAGGGTGTCGAGATCCTCACCTGCGGTACCTGCCTCGACCACTTTGGCATTAAGGATCAGCTCGCGGTGGGCGAGGTCACCAACATGTACGTGATTGTGGAGAAGATGGAGCAGGCCGTGCGCGTCGTGCGCCCGTAGTGCATTGGTTGGAGTGGCCATGAGAGAGAAGCGCCCGGCGCTTGTCATCACGTTTCCCACCACGGCGGCAGCCATGGGGTGCGAAGCCCTGTGCATCGAGCGCGGCCTTCCCGGGCGCACGATTCCCGTGCCCGGGGAGGTCGCGGCCGGCTGCGGCCTGGCTTGGAAGGCCCTGCCTGCGGATGAGGAACTGCTGCGCGGCGAGCTTGCCACGGCGGGTGTCCCCACTGAGGGCTTTACGGTGATTGACATGTGGGAGGTCGTGCGATGATCTATCTGGATAACGCGGCGACGACCATGCACAAGCCGCAGGCGGTGGTCGAGGCCGTGACACAGGCGATGTGCTTGCTCGGCAATGCCGGGCGCGGTGCCACGTCGGGTGCGCTTGATGCGGCGCGTACCATTCACGGCTGCCGCGCCAAGCTTGCGCGCCTGCTGGGCTGCCCGCGCGCCGACCATGTGTGCTTTACGCCCAATTCCACGGCGGCGCTCAACACCGCCATCAACGGCGTGGTGCGCCCCGGCGACCGCGTGGTCACGACGGTGCTCGAGCACAACTCGGTGCTGCGTCCGCTCAATCGCTTGGCGGCCGAGCATGGCGTGATCGTTGACCATGCCGGTTGCGATGCGAGCGGCATGCTCGACTATGACGAGTTTGAACGTCTGGTCACACCGGGTACGCGCGCCGTCGTGGTGACGCATGCCTCTAACGTGACCGGCAATGCCGTCGACGTTGCGCGTGTGGCGGCGATGGCCCATGCGGTGGGTGCGTTGGTGATTGTCGACGCGTCGCAGTCAGCCGGCACGGCGCAGATTGACATGGATGCCATGGACCTCGACATCGTGTGTTTTACCGGCCATAAGGGGCTCATGGGGCCCCAGGGCACGGGCGGCCTGGCCGTGACAGAGGGCGTTGACGTGGCGCCGTGGGCCATGGGCGGCACGGGCGTGCACAGCTTTGACCCGCTGCAGCCACTCGAGTGGCCCACGCGCTTGGAGGCAGGCACGCTCAACGGTCACGGTGTTGCCGGCCTTTTCGCCGGGCTTGACTTTATCGAGGCCCAAGGCGGGGTTGGGGCGATCGCGGCTCACGAACGCTCTCTGGCCGATCGCTTTCTCGCTGGCGTGCGCGAGATCCCGGGGATCAAGCTTTATGGCGCTTTTGACCAGCCGATGCGCTCGGCAATCGTGTCGCTCAACGTGGGCGATATCGATTCCGCCGAAATCTCGGACGCGCTCATGCAGGGGTGGGGGATTGCGACCCGTCCTGGCGCCCACTGCGCTCCGCTCATGCACCGCGCGCTGGGAACGGAGCGCCAGGGTGTGGCCCGATTCTCGTTTGGCTATTTCAATACGTCCGAGGAAGTCGACACGGCGATCGAGGCGCTGCGCGATTTAGCCTGCTAGAACGTTTATACTTGCGGGGCGGGTATTTTGCCCGTCCCGTTTTTGTTTCGACCCGAAAGGTGGTCTCATGGCCTCATCCGCACCGCGCGGTCTGCGCTCCGACCATGTCGTTACCGTCGGCATCGCCCTATTCTCGATGCTCTTTGGCGCCGGCAACCTTATCATTCCGCCGCTGCTGGCACTCCAGGCCGGCACCGCCACTCCGCTTGCCATGATTGGCTTCCTTGTCGCCGCCATCGGCCTGCCCGTCATGGGCTTTATCGCCGTGGCGCTTGCCGGTACGGCGCGCGAGCTTGCCGGCCGCGTGCACCCCAAGTTCGGTGAGTTCTTTGTTGCGGCGGTCTACCTGGCCATCGGGCCATGCCTGGCTATTCCGCGCACGAGCTCCACGGCCTTCGAGATGCTGGTGCCGCTGCTGCCCGAGGGCGTCTCGCTCGGCACGGCACGTCTGGTGTTTGCCGTTGGCTTCTTCGTCGTCGCGTTTGTGCTCACGCTGCGTCCGGGCGTCATCACGCGCGTGCTCGGCCGCATTACGGGCCCCGCGCTCATTGCGCTCATCGTGCTGGTCGTTGGTGCCGCCGTGGTCTCGCCGTTGGGTCCCGCTGGCGCGCCGCAGGCTCCCTACGATGCAGGCGCTGCCGTGCAGGGCTTTTTGACCGGCTACCAGACCATGGACCTGCTTGCGTCGCTCGCCTTTGGCATTATCATCGCCGAGACCATCCACGAGCTGGGCGTGACCGATGACAAGCGCGTGGCCTTCGAGATCTCGCGTTCCGGCGTGATCGCCGGCGTGCTCATGGCCATCATCTACTGCGGCCTGGCCCTTGCCGGTATGCAGCTCGGCACCGTGATGCCCGACGCCACCAACGGCGCTGCCATCCTCGCTCGCTCGGCTTCCATGCACTTTGGCCTTGCCGGCACGGTTGTGGTGTTTGCGATTTTCTTCCTCGCCTGCATGAACGTGTGCATCGGCCTCATTAGCTGCTGCTCGCGTTACTTCTGCGAGACGTATGTGGTCGAAGGGGGAGCGGAGGCCTCCGAGGAGGCTATGCGCCGTCCCTTTGCGATCCTCGCGCTTGTGTTCGCGGCGTTTTCGTGCGTGCTCTCCAATGTGGGCCTCGACGTGATCCTTATGTTCTCGGTGCCCATGCTCAACGCCTTGTATCCGGTCGCTATCGTGCTGGTGCTTATGGGTCTGGTGCATGGCTTTTGTGACGACCATCCGCAGGTGTGGGTTTGGGTCGGCGGCGTGGTCGCCGTACAGAGCGTGATTACCTCGATTCGCGATGCGTTCTTTGCCGGCGCGTGGTTGCCGTTTGATGCGCTGCCCCTGGCAGACATTGGTGCCGCGTGGGCGCCGGTTGCCGTGGCGGCGTTTGTGATCGGTCTGCTCCACAGCCGGTTTGTCGCACATTCGAGGAGCTAAGGTATCGTCGCTTGCACAGGCGGGAAGTCTCCCCTATAATTTCCTTCGCTTTGGGACACGCAAGGTTTAGACCTTAGCTGCTCAACACCTTCGGGACGTGGCGCAGTTTGGTAGCGCGCCTGCTTTGGGAGCAGGATGTCGCAGGTTCAAATCCTGTCGTCCCGACCATATCTTGCGGGCGTAGTTCAATGGTAGAACCCCAGCCTTCCAAGCTGATGACGCGGGTTCGATTCCCGTCGCCCGCTCCAAGAGATAGTTTTACGGCTCTGCTTCTTTTTGGGATCAGAGTCGTTTTCATTTGCGCGCCAGGTGACGGGAATCGAACCCGACAGGGTGCGAAGCTGAGGAAAAGTGTGGGACAAATGAACCAGTATCATTTGTTCCGAATCTGAAGAAAGTAGTGATTGACATGGCAGAGAGCAAGGCACAATATCCCGCGCCCGATTGCCTGGCGCCCGCCGCGATCGAGGCGAAGACCGAGGCTGCCGGCGTGACCAAGGCAAATCTGCCGATTGCGAAGGCCTTTCTGCTGGCCATGTTCGCCGGCGCGTTTATCGCCTTCGGTGGCCTGTTCTTCACGGTCTTTCTGAGCGATGCGACCCTTGGTTGGGGCGCCCAGCGCTTCGTGGGCGGCCTATGCTTTTGCCTGGGTCTGGTGCTCGTGCTCATTTGCGGCGCCGAGCTCTTTACCGGCAACTCGCTTATGGTCTGCGCGATCAAGAGCAAAAAGATCACGCTCGTACAGATGCTCAAGGCATGGGCCATTGTTTGGGTCGGCAACTTTGTCGGGGCGCTGTTCGTCGTCTTTTTGGTGTACATGGCAGCCATCTATAAACTCAACGGCGAGGCCGTCGCCAATACCATGGTGAGTGTCGCCGCCGGTAAGGTTTCGATCGACGCCGTCACCATCTTCTTCCGCGGCATTCTGTGCAACATCTTTGTGTGCCTGGCCGTATGTATCGGTACCGCCGGCAAAACCGTGGTCGACAAAGTCGTGGGCATTCTGCTGCCCATCTCCGCCTTTGTTGCCTGCGGTTTTGAGCACTGCGTTGCCAACATGTACTTTTTGCCCATGGGCATTTTGATGCACTCCTGCGGCTATGGCGTGGACGTCGCCGGCGCCGATGCTCTCGATGCCGCCGGGTTGGCGTTTAACCTTTCGGTCGCCACGCTGGGCAATATCGTGGGCGGTGCTGCGATCGTGGCGCTGGGCTACTGGTACATCTACGCCAAAAAAGAGGCCTAAGGACCCAAGCCATAACCGACCAAATAGGGACAGGTTTATTTTGGCAGGTTTTGGACGAGGCGCTGCGCCGTCTTGCCATGAGCTGCCATAATGGACCTGTCCCTTTTTGCATGCGCGTCGCCATTTTTGGCTGATGACTCTCAAGAGGGACCTGCTTTTTTATTGAACATGTCGAAAGGCTCCCTATGAGCGACTGCGAATCCATGCCTGCCGAGGTGCGCGACCGTCTGCGCTCAATTCCCGCGGTACATGAGCTGCTGGCCGAGTGGCCGGTCATGAAGGCCGCCGGCGACGCAGGCGACACGATGGTGCGCGAGGCCGTCGCTGTCGAGCTCGATGCCGAGCGCGCGGCGATTCGCTCCGGCGCGCCCGCAAGAAACAAACGCGAGCTCGCCTTGGCCATTGAACGGCGGACCCACCGTCTGTCGCTGCCGACCCTGCGCCCCGCCGTCAACGCGACGGGCGTTGTGATTCACACCAACCTGGGCCGTGCCCCGCTCGCTCCCGCGGCGGTGCAGGCGGTGACCGACGTCGCCCGCAGCTACAGCACGCTCGAATACGATGTCGCGACTTGCGCTCGCGGAGGCCGCAAGGAGCATGCCGCGCGTCTGCTGCGCACGCTCACGGGAGCGCAGGATGCCCTGGTCGTCAACAACAACGCCGCAGCGGTGCTGCTGGTACTTGCTGCGCATGCGTGCGGCAAAGAGGTCATCGTGAGCCGCGGCGAGCTTGTCGAGGTGGGTGGCAGCTTCCGCATTCCCGATATCATGGCGGCTTCGGGCGCCAAGCTCGTCGAGGTGGGCTCTACTAACCGCACGCATCTGGACGATTATCGGAGCGCCATTACGCCCAACACGGCGATGATCCTTAAGGTCCATCCTTCCAACTACCGTATCGAGGGCTTCCATGAGGAGGTTTCTGCGGCAGAGCTTTCTGCGCTGGCGCATGAGCATGGGCTTTTGCTGTACGAGGACCAGGGCTCGGGCGCTTTGCTTACAGATGGCGTGCTCGCCGATGCGGGGGAGGCGCCCACGGCTGCTTCGCTTGACGCCGGCGTGGGCGTGGTTTCGTGCTCGGGTGACAAGCTGCTCGGTGGTTCGCAGGCGGGCATTATCCTTGGCAGCGCCGAGGCGATTGCCGCCTGTGCCTCGCATCCGCTCATGCGCGCGCTTCGCCCCGGCAAGCTCACGCTCGCGGCGCTCGAGGCCACCCTGCGCCTGTATGTGACCGGTCCCGAGACGGCGCATCGTGAGATTCCGGTGCTTAATATGCTTGGTAGCGCTTTGGCCCCGCTCGAGCGTCAAGCCAAGCGTCTGCGCGACCGCATGCTGCGCAAGCTGCGCGACGCTCAGTGCGAGGAAGCGGTGGAGCTGCAGGTTGTCGAGGGCGTTTCTGCCCCCGGCGGCGGGTCGCTGCCGACCGTTGAGCTCCCGACGTTTTGCGTCGCCGTCCGTCCTGTCGATGGACACCTGTCTGCCGATGGTCTAAAGCGTGCCATGGTACAGGAACCCGATACGCCGGTCGTGACGCGCGTACAGCACGACCAGGTGCTACTTGACGTCCGCACGCTGTTGCGTGACACCGATCTCGATTTGTGTGCGGCGGCGTTGGCGGAGGCCGTTCGCGTGGGTTTGAATCGATGACTGCACGTGAGCGCGTCGAATGTCCCGTTGTCGTTGGAACCGCGGGACACGTCGACCACGGTAAATCGGCCCTTATCGAGGCGCTGACCGGCAAAAATCCCGACCGTCTGGAGGTCGAGCGGCGCCGCGGCATGACCACGGAGCTCGGGTTTGGCGAGCTTGCGCTTCCCAACGGCAAGCTCGTCGGCTTGGTCGACGTGCCTGGACATGCGCATTACCTGCGCGCCATGGTGCAGGGTGCCACCGGTGTGGACGTTGCGCTGTTGGTGGTTTCTGCCGTTGAGGGCGTGATGCCGCAGACCCGCGAGCACGTTCGCGTGCTGGAGCTTTTGGGCGTGACGCGCATGGTCGTCGCGCTCACGATGCGCGATCTGGTCGATGACGAGATCGCCATGCTGGCAGAGCTCGATATCGAGGCATTTCTTGAGGGGACTGTGTTTGCAGGGTCTCCGATCGTGCCGGTGTCCTCCAAGACGGGCGAGGGCCTGGGCGAGCTGCTCGCGGTGCTCGACGATGCGGTTTGCTCGTGTTGGTCGGAGCGACAGGAGGCGACTGCGGGCTTGGGCGCCGCGCCTCGTCTCCCCATCGACCGCAGCTTTAGCATCAAGGGCACCGGAACTGTCGTGACGGGCACGCTGCACGACGGGCCCGTATCGGTGGGCGATGAGCTCGTTGCGCTGCCGTCGCAAACGCGCTGCCGCGTGCGCGGGATTCAGGTTCACGGGGATACTCAGCGTGCGGTCCCCGGTCAGCGTGTTGCCCTGAACTTGGTGGGCTATGGCGTGGCGGGCCTCAAGCGCGGCGAGATGCTCGGTGTTGAGGGCTGTGTGGGCCAGACGCTGCGCTTTGTGATGCAGCTTACATATATGGGGCGCGACGGTGCGCGACCCGGCGTTCTTGCTTCGGGCACGCGCGTGCATGTCATGGCCGGCACGGCCGAGGTGCTCGGCCGCATTATGCTCATGGAGGGCGAGGTTCCCGTGGCGGTCGGCGAGACGCGTGTGGTTCAGGTGCGCCTGGAGCGGCCGTTGCCGTTGCGTGCCGGCGATCATGCTGTGGTCCTGTCGTATTCTCCGATTTCGCTGCTTGGCGGCGGACGCGTCCTGCTTTCGCGTTGTCGCCGCGCGAGGTCCCTGTCGGCGGGGGAGCGAGCGCTGTATGCGGCGCTTGAGACCGGCGATGTCGCGGATGGGGTTGGTGCGTGGCTGGCGCTGCAGTTGCTGCCTGTTGCCGCCGCCGATGTCGCCACGGCGCTTGATCTTGCCATTAGCGAGGCCGACGCCGTTCTGCGGGGGCTTGTCGCCCAGGCTGACGTGCGCGAGCTTACTGCGGGCGATACGGCGTTCTACGTAGATACCTCGGCTCTCGATGCTGCGATGGATGTGCTGGCTGCCACCCTGTCTGCTATGCACGCGGCGGCCCCCAAGGAGACCGGCTTTACGCCCGGCGCCCTTGCGCACGTGGCTTGGCCGGGCGCCGACGACGATGTCGTGATGGCGCTTATTGCCGAGGCTCGTGCACGCGGCGTGTGCGCTGTTGACGGTGCCGAGGTATTCGACCCGCACTCCGCCGCCGCGGCGATACGTGTGGTGCGCGAGGCAAGCCAGCGTATCGTGGCTCTGCTGGACGAGGCGGGTCTTGATGCGCCAACGTTGCCTGAGGTGGGCGAGCGCCTGCAGCTCGATCGCGACCCCATGGCGCGTGCCCTGTGCGAGCTTTCGCTCAACCGCTCGATCGTTAAGGTCGAGCGCGACGTTGCCTTGTCCGCTGCCTCCGAGGCCCATGCGCGTGAGCTTGTTGCTGCTACGATTGAAGCTGCCGGTGGCGCTGCCACCACGAGTGCGTTGCGCGAGGCCCTGGGCGTGTCACGTAAGCGGACCATCAGCATCTTAGAGTACCTGGATTCCGTTCGGTTTACGCGACTCGACAAAGACGAGGGCTTGCGCTTCTTGCGGTAGCCCGGTCGATGACGTTTGGTAAAATATCGCCGCACTTGGGAACGGATGGGCTCCGGTGGGCCCCGCGGTCCTCAAAACCGTTGCGAGGCGTGCAAAACGTCTTGGATGTGTTCGATTCACATACGTTCCCGCCAACTTGCCTCACCAAAACCACCACAAGGGTGCCTTTGTGGTGGTTTTGAAACGTGTGGGAAACAGCCTCGAAACACGGATTTTGCACGTCAGGTGCTCAAAAACGCCTCTACCTGCATCGTAATCAAAACGAAACATCCGCTCTTAGGCTTATACGTAACTTTGCTGCAACAGTGCGATATTATCCATACTCGATAAAGCTCACGGCGCATGGGGCGCCGCGAACGACACCTTTCTTTTCCATCAATTGGAGGAAGCATGAGCTACACGCAGAAAGTTCTCGACGAGCTCAAGGCCCGCTATCCCGAGCAGCCTGAGTTCATCCAGGCCGCGACCGAGATCCTCGGCACCATCCAGCCGGCGCTCGACGCCCACCCCGAGTATGAGGAGGCCGCCCTGCTGGAGCGCCTCGTCGAGCCCGAGCGCATCGTTATGTTCCGTGTTCCTTGGGTCGACGACCAGGGCAAGGTCCAGGTCAACCGCGGTTACCGCGTCGAGTTCAACTCTGCCATTGGACCTTACAAGGGCGGTCTGCGCTTTAACCCGACGGTTACCCTGGGCATGCTCAAGTTCCTGGGTCTGGAGCAGATCCTTAAGAACAGCCTGACCACCCTTCCCATGGGCGGCGGCAAGGGCGGCTCCGACTTTGATCCCAAGGGAAAGTCCAACAACGAGATTATGCACTTCTGCCAGTCCTTCATGACCGAGCTCTACCGCCACATCGGCCCCAATACCGACGTTCCCGCCGGCGATCTGGGCGTTGGCGGCCGCGAGGTTGCCTACATGTTCGGTCAGTACAAGCGCCTGACCAACGAGTGGACCGGCGTTCTCACCGGCAAGGGCCTCTCCTTTGGCGGCTCGCTCGCCCGTACCGAGGCCACCGGCTACGGCCTGGTCTACTTTGTGGACGAGTACCTCAAGAGCCGCGGCGACTCCTTCGAGGGCAAGAACGTCGTCGTTCACGGCTCCGGTAACGTCGCCATCTACGCGGTCCAGAAGGTCGCCCAGCTCGGCGGCAAGGTGCTGGCCTGCTCCGACACCCACGGCTGGGTCGAGGATCCCGACGGCATCGACTACACCGTGCTCGAGCATGTCTACAACAAGAAGCGCTCCGGCCACGACAAGGGCGTCACGCTTGCTCTGTACGTCGACGAGAAGCCCAATGCCGTGTGGCACGAGGGCGACGGCCGTGGCGTGTGGCAGCTGCCCTGCGACATCGCGCTGCCCTGCGCTCGTGAGAACACGCTGCTGCTCGAGGACGCCCAGGCGCTTGTCGCCAACGGCTGCAAGGTGGTTGGCGAGGGCGCGAACATGCCCACGACCATCGAGGCCACGACCTACTTCCAGGAGAACGGCGTCGCCTTTATGCCCGGTAAGGCTGCCAACGCCGGCGGCGTGCTCGTGTCCGGCCTGGAGATGAGCCAGAACGCCGAGCACCTGTCCTGGACCTTCGAGGAGGTCGACGGCAAGCTTGAGCAGCTCATGCGCGGCATGTTCCACAACGTGGACGACACCGCCAAGGAGTACGGCGAGGAGGGCAACTTCGTCATGGGCGCCAACATCGCCGGCTTCCTGAAGGTCGCCGACGCCATGCTCGCCCAGGGCGTCTGCTAAATCTTCTGCCTGACATAGCATTGATAAGGCTCCCAGTCATCGCGGCTGGGAGCCTTTTTCTGTGGTGGTGAGGGTTGTGCCTCCTCGTTTGGTACACTTAAAGGTACTGGACAAGTGAAGAGATGGGGGAGAACGTGCTCAAGTTCGGTACCTACGTCCGTGTTGGAACCGCGGCCGAAGCCTATGAGCTCTTGCAGAAGAACCGCAACAACAAGATTGTGGGCGGCGGCATCTGGATGCGCCTGGGTTCGCGTCGCGTGGCGACGGCGATTGACCTTTCGGCCTGCGGGCTCGATCAGATCGAGGAGACCGAGACCGAGTTTCGCATCGGTGCCATGTGCACCCTGCGCCAGCTCGAGCGCCATGCCGGGCTCAACGCGCTTGTCAACAATGTCTTTGAGTACGCCGTTCACGACATCGTGGGCGTGCAGCTGCGCAACACCGCCACGGTGGGCGGCAGCATCTACGGCCGCTTCGGTTTCTCGGACGTTCTCTCCGCTTTCCTCGCGCTCGATTCCTATGTTGAGCTGACGGGCGCCGGCCGCGTGCCTCTCGCCGAATTCGTCGACATGGGCTACGTGCGTGACGTGATCGAGCACGTGGTGGTCGCTAAGCACGACTACCGCGCGAGCTACGAGGCCTTGCGCAAGGCTGCGACCGACTTTCCCTCGCTCAACGTCACCGCCGCCTGGTGGGACAACACCTGGCATGTCACCGTGGGCGCCCGTCCGCTGCGCGCGACCCTGCTGCAGGGCGAGGTGTGCGGCCTTACCAGCGAGCAGCCTTCCGAGAACGAGCTTCGTGCCCTTGCCGCATCCGTGCGCGCCCTGAGCTACGGCACCAACCTGTGGGGCTCGGCCGACTACCGCCGCCGTATCTCGGCCCCTCTGGCGATTCAGGCTGTGAGTCGCGCCGCCGGCATCGAGCTTTCGGCCGCGCTTGCCCACGAGCTCGAGTGCGTGCAGATTCCTAAGTTTGCCACGGACGAGTATTCCTGTCGCCGCGTGCCCGGCGTCGATTCTAGCGAGGTGCGCTAATGGCTGCCAAACTCATCGATCTTTCCTTTACGCTCAACGGCCGCAAGGTCAAGGTTCAGATCGCCCCCGACACCATGCTCTTTGCGCTGTTGCGCGAGCAGGGCTGCGCGTCGGTGCGCTGCGCCTGCGAGACCACCAACTGCGGCCTGTGCACGGTGTGGCTCGATGGAGACCCGGTGCTGAGCTGCTCGGTTCCCGCCGCCCGTGTTGAGGGCCACACCATCACCACGCTCGAGGGCCTCAAGGCCGAGTCCGAGGCGCTCGCCCGCGCGATGGCTGCCGAAGGCGCCGAGCAGTGCGGTTTTTGCGCCCCCGGCCTCATCATGAACGTGCTGGCGCTAGCCCGCGCCGCCAAGGAGGACCCGGGCCTCGTCGCCACGCGCGAGGAGCTCTCGCGCCAGCTCGCCGGCAACCTGTGCCGCTGCAGCGGCTACGAGAGCCAGCTGCGCGCCATCGTTCGCTTCCTCAACGAGTCCGGCGTACAGGTGGGCTTTGAGATGCCCGAGCTGCCGGTCAACGACACAAGCTGTGACGGCGTCACGTACAAGCAGATCACTCACAAGCAGCCCAAGAAGGACTCGAAGGCCCTGCTCGAGGGCCGTCCCGTCTACACGGGTGACCTAGTGCCCGCCGGCGCGCTCATCGTTAAGCTCAAGCGCAGCCCCTATGCCCGCGCCAAGATCCGCTCCATCGATACGTCTCGCGCGCTGAAGGTGCCGGGCGTCGTGGGCGTCTACACCTATGAGGACGTGCCCAAGCGCCGCTTTACCATCGCCGGCCAGAGCTACCCGCAGCCGAGTCCCTACGACCGCCTGATTCTCGAGAACCTCGTGCGCTACCAAAACGAGGAGGTGGCGATCGTCGCCGCCGAGACCGAGGAGGCCGCCGACAAGGCGCTCAAGCTCATCAAGGTCGACTATGAGGTGCTCGAGCCCCTGCTCGACTTTACCCAGGCGCTCGATAACGACATCGTGGTGCACCCCGAGGGCGACGTGACCTTTATGTTCCCGCAGGGCGGCGACGTGCCGCGCAACCTGGTGTGCAGCGGTACCAGCGATTTTGGCGACCTGGACGAGGCCTTCGCCCAGAGCGACATCGTCTTTGAGCGCACCTACACCAGCCAGGCCACGCAGACCGCGCCCATGGAAACCTTCCGCGCCTTCGCGACGACCGACGCCTTCGGCCGCATCTCGGTGACCACCTCTACGCAGGTGCCCTTCCACGTGCGCCGCATGGTCGCGCAGTCGCTTGACATTCCTCAGTCGCAGGTGCAGGTCATTAAGCCGCGCATCGGCGGCGGCTTTGGCTCCAAGCAGACG
The DNA here is from genome assembly GCA_902496945.1 of uncultured Collinsella sp. GTDB lineage: Bacteria > Actinomycetota > Coriobacteriia > Coriobacteriales > Coriobacteriaceae > Collinsella. Next base: position 17,883 of record CABVDE010000002.1, on the reverse strand, counting down.
GGCTGCTGCGAGATCTTCGTGGCGTTCGTCACCCAGCAGACCGGCCGTCCGAGCTATTGCTGCTACACCCGTGAGGAGACCATCACCGCCGGCAACTCGCGCCACCAGATGCAGATGACCGTTAAGCTGGGCGCCATGAACGACGGCACCATCACGGCCATCGACCTGCATACGCTGTCCAACGCCGGCGCCTATGGCGAGCATGCCACCACGACGATCGGCCTTTCGGGCCACAAGAGCCTGCCCATCTACAACCACGTGAAGGCGAGCCGCTTTAGCTGGGACGCCGTCTACACCAATACCAACCGTGGCGGTGCGTATCGCGGCTACGGTGCCACCCAGGGCCAGTTTGCCGTGGAGAGCGCCGTCAACGAGCTCGCCGACATGCTGCACATGGACCCCGCCGACCTGCGCCTTAAGAACATTGTGCGCGAGGGCGAGGTCATGCCGCAGTACTACAACGAAAAGCTCAACGCCTGCGCGCTCGACCGCTGCCTGCTGCGCGCGATGGACATGATCGGTTGGCGCGACAAGCCGCTGGCCATGGACCTGGGCGACCGCGTGCGCGCCCTGGGCTGCGCGCTCACTATGCAGGGCTCGGGCATCTCCAACGTGGACATCGCCGGCATCGACATGCGCCTGGAAGAGGACGGCTTCATTACCATCGGCACCGGCGCCACCGATAACGGCATGGGTGTCGATACCATCCTGGCGCAGATTGCCGCCGAGGAGCTGGGCGTGGAGAGCTCGCTGATCGTGGTGCGCGGCGTGGACACCGACGTGTCGCCGTTCGACGCCGGCTCGTACGCGAGCTCCGGTACGTACGTGACGGGCCTGGCTGCCAAGAACGCCGCGACCGAGCTGCGCGGCAAGATGTGCGCCAAGGCCGCCCAGATGTGGGACGTGGATGCCGCCGACGTGGTCTTTGATGGCCAGTACGTGCGCTTGGCCGACGAGCGCGCCGCTCGTGAGTGTGGCCGCTATCTGACGCTGCGCGACTTTGCCAACCTGTGCGTCAAGAACATTGCGGGCGGCGACGCGCTAACCTCGCACGCCTCTGCCTGCCTGCCCGTTTCGCCTCCGCCGTTTATGGCCGGCATTGCCGAGGTCGAGGTCGACAAGGCCACCGGCAAGGTGACCGTGGTGGACTACGCGGCGGCTGTGGACTGCGGCACCGTGATCAACGAGGCGCTCGCGCGCGTCCAGGCCGAGGGCGGCATTGCCCAGGGTATCGGCCACGCGCTCTACGAGATCGTGGAGCATGACGACCGCGGCCGCCTGCGCACCGGCAACTTTATGAGCTACAAGCTGCCCACGCGCCTGGACATCGGCAGCATTCGCGTGGCCTTTGAGCCGAGCTACGAGCCGACGGGCCCGTTTGGCGCCAAGTCGATCGGCGAGGTCGTCATCAACACGCCGCTCGCCGCCGTGGCCTCGGCCGTCGCGCACGCCACCGGCCACCAGGTCCGCTCGCTGCCCATCACGCCGGAGAAAGCGCTGCTAGGGGAGTAGCGGGCTAACGAACAAGTCGTAGCTGGCGGGGCTGGGCAACTCGTCCCGCCTTTTGCACTCGTGGTGAGGTCGTGAGCCTGTAAAAGGTGTGCGTGCGCTTGCCGTTCGTATCTGCTATCATTCCTAGTCTGTGCGCTCATGCGGGCGTGGCGGAATTGGTAGACGCGCCAGATTTAGGTTCTGGTGGGATTCCCGTGAAGGTTCGAGTCCTTTCGCCCGCACCAACGCACCTGCGTCGGCCCCGGCCGTCGCGACGCTTTGTTGCATAAAGGTACCAGCACCTCAGATAAGCTGGGCAGTATGAGGAGGAACGTGTTGAACATCACCGCTTCTGACGTCAAGGACGCCAAGCTCACCGCCACGGTCACCATCCCGGCCGCCGACGTCGACGCCGCGATCAAGAAGGCCTACAAGGAGACCGCCAAGAAGTACCGCTTCCCGGGCTTCCGCGCCGGCAAGGCTCCCCGTCCGGTCATCGACTCCGCTCTGGGCGCCGAGGCTACCCTCGCTCAGGCTACCAACGATCTGATCGCCGCCAACGAGCCCGCCGTCCTCAACGAGCTGGACATTGTCCCCACCAAGAGCGGTGACTACAAGGAGCTCGACCTCGCCAAGGATCACGAGGACTACACCTATACCGTCGAGTTCTCCCTGCGTCCTGCTGCCGAGCTCTCCTCCTTCGACGCCGTCGAGATCGAGATGCCTCCCGCGGAGGTCACCGAGTCCGAGATCAACAACCAGGTCGAGATGCTCCTCAGCTACCGTGCCACCTTCGAGGACGTCGAGGGTCGCGCCGTAGAGGCTGACGACTATGTGACCGTCGACCTCAAGGCCGTCGAGAACGCCGACGACTTCGCCGCCGAGGGCCGCATGCTCATCGCCGGTAGCGACAGCAACCCCGCTGAGTTCAACGAGGCCCTGATCGGCGCCAACGTTGACGACGTCAAGACCGTCACCTGGACCGACGAGGTCGAGGAGGGTGAGGAGGCCGAGACCCACACCGTCGAGCTCACCGTCAAGGGCATCAAGGTCCGCAACATCCCCGAGCTCACCGACGAGCTCGTCAAGTCCGACTTCGGTTTCGACAGCATCGACGCCATGCGCGACGCCATCAAGATCGAGATCGAGCAGGACAAGGCTTCCCGCCTCCCGGCCGAGAAGGAGAACCGCTGCGTCGCCGCTCTCGCCGAGCGCCTGCAGCTCGACGAGATGGACGCCGACTACGAGCAGTCCGTCTTCGAGGAGCTTGGCCAGAACTTCCTGTCCAACCTCGCTGCCCGCGGCATGACGCTCGACACCTGGCTGCCCGCTTCCGGCCTGACCATGGAGCAGTTCATCGGCGACCTGCACAAGCAGGCCAACGACGTTGCCCGTGAGTCCCTGGCGCTCGACGCCCTCGCCCGTGAGCTCAAGATCGAGGTCACCGAGGACGACGTCAACGCCGAGTTCGAGAAGGCCGGCGTCAAGGACGTCGAGGCTTCCAAGGCCGAGTTCATCGCCGATGGCCGCATGCCTGCCGTCCGCGAGTCCATCCGTCGCTCCAAGGCCGTCGACCACCTGGTCGAGAACGCCAAGGTGACCGAGGTCGACGAGACCGCCAAGGACGCCGAGTAATTCTCGCCACCTTGCCCGCGAGCGCATGCATGTGCCCGTGATGGGGTAAAGTTATAAGCCGGTTATCCGGTTGCTTCGTACGGTGCCAGCCAATGCATAGCATGCGGGCACCGTACGTTTGTCTAGAACCATTATTGGTCCGTAAGAGAAATGGAGATGCGTATGATCGCTAAGTTCGATTCCGCCCTCGTGCCATACGTTATCGAGCAGACGCCGCGCGGCGAGCGCAGCTACGATATCTATTCGCGCCTGCTCAACGACCGCATCATCTTCTTGGGCGAGGAGATCAACTCCGTCAGCGCCAACCTGGTCGTTGCCCAGCTGCTGCATCTTGAGAGCCAGGATGCCGAGAAGGATATCTCGCTCTACATCAATTCGCCCGGCGGCGAGGTCTACTCCGGCCTAGCCATCCTGGACACCATGAACTTCATCAAGCCGCAGGTCTCCACCATCTGCGTCGGCATGGCCGCGTCCATGGCCGCCGTGCTGCTTTCGGCCGGCGCCAAGGGCAAGCGCTTCTGCCTGCCGCACTCCAAGGTCATGATTCACCAGCCCAGCGGCGGTGCCCAGGGCCAGCAGACCGAGATTGAGATCGTGGCCGAGGAGATCAAGAAGACCCGTCGCGAGCTCAACCAGATCCTGTCCGACGCATCGGGCCAGCCCATCGAGAAGGTCCAGGCCGACACCGAGCGCGACAACTACCTGACCGCTGCCGAGGCCCTCGACTACGGCCTGATCGACCGTATCGTCACCTCGCGCGATCTCGCCGCGAAGGACGCCTAGGATGGCGGGAAACATGCAGGACGGCTTTGACGAGAACGGTAACCCCATCCGCTGCTCCTTCTGTGGAAAAGAGCAGGGCCAGGTCCGTCGTCTCGTAAAGGGCCCGACCAACATCTTTATCTGCGACGAGTGCGTCGCCGCCTGTTCCGAGATCCTGGAGGAGTCGCTGGCTTCGGACTTTATGGATGCCGCGCGCAACGGCAAGCTGCCGGGCTTCCTCAACGACCACGGCCAAGCTGCGTCTCAGCCAGCCGTGGACCCCGAGGCCGAGGGCTTTGAGCTTGAGGACGACCGCCAGGTCATCACGCACGTGCCGACGCCGCACGAGATCTATGACGAGCTTTCTGCCTATGTGATGGGCCAGGAGGACGCCAAGCGCGCCATGTCGGTGGCCGTGTACAACCACTATCGCCGCGTGATCGAGGGCGGTGCCGCAGTGCCCGCCTTTGACGGCGGCATGGGCTCGCAGTTCGACGACGATATGGACGAGGTGGAGCTCGCCAAGTCCAACATCCTTCTGCTCGGTCCCACCGGTACCGGCAAGACCCTGTTGGCCCAGACGCTCGCGCGCATCCTCGAGGTGCCGTTTGCCATCGCCGACGCCACTGCGCTCACCGAGGCCGGCTATGTGGGCGAGGACGTGGAGAACATCCTGCTCAAGCTCATCAACGCCGCCGATGGCGATATCGAGCGCGCGCAGGTTGGCATTATCTATGTGGACGAGATCGACAAGATCGCCCGCAAGGCCGAGAACCTCTCCATTACCCGCGATGTGTCGGGCGAGGGCGTTCAGCAGGCGCTGCTTAAGATTCTTGAGGGCACGGTGGCCAGCGTTCCGCCCACCGGCGGCCGCAAGCATCCCCAGCAGGAGCTGCTGCAGATCGACACGACCAACATCCTGTTCATCTGCGGCGGTGCTTTTGTGGGCCTGGATAAGATCATCGCCGACCGCGTGGGCAACAAGGGCGTGGGCTTTAACTCCGAAATCGCCGGCCCCACCTCGGTCGACGAGAACGACCTGCTGCGTCAGGTGCTCCCGCAGGACCTCAACGCCTTTGGCATGATCCCCGAGTTTGTGGGACGTACGCCCGTCGTCACCCAGACGCAGGCGCTCGACGAGGACGACCTGGTTTCGATCCTGACCGAGCCCAAGAACGCCGTGGTGCGTCAGTACCGCAAGATGTTCCAGCTCGAAGATGTTGAGCTTGAGTTTGAGGACTCGGCCCTGCACGAGATCGCCCGCATGGCGCTCGCCCGCAAGACCGGCGCCCGCGGCCTGCGCTCCATCTGCGAGGACGTGCTGCAGCAGACGATGTTCGACCTCCCCAGCGAGAAGGGCGTCGCCAAGGTCGTCGTAACCGAAGCCTCCGTAAAGGGCGAAGAGCAGCCCCAGCGTATCTACGGCTAAAATCTGCCAAAAACGTGCTTGCAAATAGCCTCCGACCACCCGCGGTCGGAGGCTATTATATATATACGCAACAACCCCAACTACCTGTGTTATTCTGTGTGATTGTTTAAAGTCTCAACGAAGTCAATTCAGACTGAAGTAATCGATACCTAAGGGGAGGAATGTAGGCCCGATTTTCGTAGATTCCGCACGAGCCGAAGACCATTTAATGTGGTCTTCGTGCGAGCCAGGACCTGACCGAACGAAAATCGGGCCTACATTCCTCCCCGGCGGGACAGGGAGAGATATATGGAAGAGATGCCCAAGAACTACGATCCGTCGACCAACGAGCCGGCGATCCTGCAGAAGTGGCTCGACGGCGGCTACTATAAGCGCCGCGAGGGCGTGGGCGACTGCACCGTCACCATTCCGCCTCCCAACGTGACCGGCAAGCTCCACATGGGCCACGCCACCGACGACTCCATCCAGGACGCCATCATCCGCATGGCTCGCATGCGCGGCAAGTCCACGCGCTGGGTGCTCGGTACCGACCACGCCGGCATCGCCACGCAGACCAAGGTCGATAAGAAACTCAAGAGCGAGGGCATCAGCCGCCTGGAGATTGGTCGCGATAAGTTTGTCGACGCCTGCTGGGACTGGACCCATGAGTACGGCGGCATCATCGTCGAGCAGATCAAGCGCATGGGCTGCTCCGTCGACTTCGACAACGAGCGCTTTACCATGGACGAGGACTACGCCCAGGCCGTGCGCAAGGTGTTCTGCGACTGGTACCACGACGGCCTGATCTACCGCGGCAAGCGCATCGTCAACTGGTGCCCCAACTGCACCACCGCCATCTCGGACGACGAGGCCGAGTACAAGGACGAGAAGGGTCACCTGTGGCACCTGCGCTACCCGCTGACCGAGCCGGTCAACGGCCAGGACTACATCGTCGTCGCCACTACGCGCCCCGAGACCATGCTCGGCGACACGGGCGTGGCTGTCTCCCCGAAGGACCCCGAGAAGGCCGCCTTTGTGGGTAAGACCGTCAAGCTCCCCATCGTCGACCGTGAGATCCCCATCTTTGAGGATTGGCATGTCGACGCCAACTTTGGCTCCGGCTTCGTCAAGGTCACCCCGGCCCACGACCCCAACGACTACGCCATGGGTCAGGCCCACGACCTGCCGCAGATCAACATCTTTGACGAGCATGCGGTGGTCGTCGAGGGCTACGGCGAGTTTACCGGCATGACCCGCGAGGAGTGCCGCGAGGCCGTCATCAAGTGGTTTGAGGAGCACGACCTGCTCGATCACGTCGAGGATCACGATCACTCCGTCATGCACTGCTACCGTTGCGACTCCGCACTGGAGCCGTGGCTGTCCGAGCAATGGTTTGTGGCCGTCGACAAGCTCAAGGGGCCGGCGCTCGATGCCGTCAACTCCGGCAAGGTGACCTTCCACCCCGCGCGTTGGACGCAGACCTATACCACCTGGATGGAGAACCTCAAGGACTGGTGCATCAGCCGCCAGCTGTGGTGGGGCCACCGTATTCCCGTGTTCTACTGCGAGGACTGCGGCTGGGAGGATGCCCTTACCGAGGACACCGACGTGTGCCCTAAGTGCGGCGGTCATCACGTGCATCAGGACGAGAACGTGCTGGACACCTGGTTCAGCTCGCAGCTGTGGACTTTCGCCACGCAGGGCTGGCCCCAAAAGCCGGAGCTGCTCGAGGGACATCACCCCACGACGGCACTCGTCACCGCGCGCGACATCATCGCGCTGTGGGTCGCCCGCATGGTCATGAGCTCGCTGTACTTCCTGGACGAGGTGCCGTTTAAGGATGTCGTCATCTACCCGACGATTCTTGCCAAGGACGGCAGCCGCATGTCCAAGTCCAAGGGCAACGGCGTTGACCCCATGGACCTCATTGGCATGTACGGTGCCGACGCCATGCGTTACAACCTGCTGACGCTCTGCACCAACAACCAGGACGTCAAGTTTGACGCGAACATCGATAAGAAGACCAAGAAGCTTATCGACAGCCCGCGTACCGAGCAGGCCAAGTCGTTTGTGACCAAGATCTGGAACGCCAGCCGCTTCCTGCTTATGAACATGGAGGGCTACACGCCCGGCGAGCCCGTCGTGGAGACGCCGGCCGACGCCTGGATGTTCAGCCGTCTGGCCAAGGCCGTCAAGATGGTCACCGAGGGCATCGAGAGCTACACCTTTGGCGACATGGCCCGCGGCGTTCAGCAGTTCTTCTGGAACGAGGTCTGCGACTGGTACGTCGAGGTCACCAAGGCGCGCCTGAAGGGCGAGGGCCGTCTGCAGGCGCAGCGAAACCTGATCTTTGTGCTCGATACCTCTATTCGCCTGATGCACCCGCTCATGCCGTTTGTCACCGAGGAGATCTGGGACAACATGCCGGCGAGCGTGCTCGACCTGGACGCCGAGGGCAACGTTGACCGCGCCGAGGCGCTCATGATCGCCAAGTGGCCCGAGCCCGCCGACTACGCCAAGTATGTCGACGAGGACGCCGAGCGCGCGTTTGAGCTGTGCCGCACTGTCGTTTCTGCCGCCCGTGCCACGCGTTCGCGTTATCGCTTGAGCCCCAAGGCCGAGCTCGACGTGGTCGTGCGTGCCGGTGCCGAGGACATCGAGAAGCTCGAGAGCCTGCGCTCGACCATCGAGCCGCTGGCCAATACCGCCTCGCTGGTCATGGGTACCGATGTTGAGAAGCCGGCTGCGAGCATCGCCGTGGTCGACAGCGGCGTCGAGGCCTTTGTGGTGCTCGAGGGCAAGGTTGACCTTTCGGCCGAGAAGGCACGTCTGGAGAAGGAGATTGCCGCGGCCCAGAAGGAGCTCGCGGGCTGCGAGAAGACGCTCGCCAACGAGGGCTTTGTGGCCAAGGCCGCGCCCGCGGTGGTGCAGAAGAAGAAGGACCGTGCAGCTGAGCTCAAGGAGATCCTGGCGGCGCTGACCTCGCAAGTTGCTGACTTCTCGTAAGCGTAACTGGGGGACGCGGTTTGGGGCATTGCTCGCTACTGCGGACAGTCCTGCTCGCACGAAGGCCACATTAAGTGGCCTTCGGCTCGTGCGGAACTTGTATCGAGCAAAGCCCCAAACCGCTCCCACAGCGGTTACGGGGGCGTCCGCTGCCTGCCCGGTGAGGGCCACTTGGTTGTGGCCTTGATCTCACTGCAAGCGGAAAGCGGCTGATATTGTCAATGCGAGGGGCTCATTCTTTTGATGGGTCTCTTTTTCTGTTATGGGGGACTTTGGTTATGGCAAAGCGTTCTGGTTGTTATTCGGTTCCTTTCTCGTTTGAGTTGCTTTCGTTTGATGAGGCTGTTGGTCTGGCTGCTGATACGGGGCGGATTTCTGGGGATGCTGGTCCTCTGCTCGAGACGGTTGTCGATATGCTCGATGAACTCGGGCGTCCGGATGAGTATTTTGATTGCATTCAGGTTGCCGGCACCAATGGCAAGACTTCTACGACGCGTTTTTCGGCTGCCATCTTGCGTGGCGAGGGGCTCAAGACGGCGCTGTATACGTCGCCGCAGCTGGTGCGCTATCCCGAGCGCATGGAGGTTGACGGATGTGTGGTGAGCGATGAGGCGTTTGCCCGTGGTGTCTCTGCCGCAGTTGAGGCGGGGCATCGCGTGAATGCTCATCGCTTGGCGGCAGGGGAGCGCGCGTATACCATTACGCCGTTTGATCTGCTGACGGCTGCCGCGCTGGTGGTGTTTGCCGAGGCCGCGGTGGATGTCGCCGTGCTCGAGGTTGGCATGGGCGGACGTTGGGATGCCACGAGTGCGACTGATCCCGTGGCCGTTGCCATTACGGGCATTGGGCTCGATCATACACGTATTTTGGGCGACACGCTCGAGGCCATTGCAGGGGAGAAGGCTGCGGTTATTAAGCCCGGGCGTCTGGTTGTTTTGGGCGAGGGTACGCATGAGGCGAGCGTTCAGCGTGTGATGGATGCACGTTGCCGTGAGTGCGGCGTTGTGCCGCTCGTGGTGAGTCACGCCACGACCAAGGTGCCTTCGCACGTGGGCGATACGGTGGAGTTTAGCTGCACCACGCCGCGTGCCATCTATACGTCGAGCATGGTCAAGCCGGCCTATCAGCCGCAGAATGCTGCGTGCGCGATTATGCTCTGCGAGGGCTATTTGGGTCGCGAACTCGATCATGACAAGCTCGATGCATCGCTTATGGGCTGTCCCACCCCGGGTCGCTTTGATGTGCTGGGAACCGATCCGCTCAAGCTGATCGACGCCTGCCATAACCCCCAGAGCTGCGAGAACTTTGTGAGCGCGCTGGACGAGATCGATCCGTGTGTGGAGAATCGCCCAACGCTGCTGTGCGCCGCGCTGGCCGATAAGGACGTGGCGGGCATCGTCGACGTGTTGATCCCGGCCTTCCCACGCGTGGTTGTGACCCAGACCGATTCCGATCGCGCCCTGCCGGCAGAGGAGCTCGCCGCCCTTGTGGACGCCGACAAGCTGGCCGGCGTGTACCCGAGCGTATCCGAGGCACTCGCTGCTTTCGAAGCCGCCAAAGAGCCCTTCGTAGCAGCCGGCACCATCACCCTAGCCGGAGAAGTAGCCGGCCTGCTCCGCTAACCCATCCCCTCAGCAGTTGCGGTGAAATAGTTCCTGTTTTCGGCTTTTGACGGCCCATCCAGGAACTATTCCACCGCAACTTTCAGAATGATCATCCGAAGGCGATTGCCTTTAATCTCGAATCGGGCCGCTCGCCAAGAAATGGGCCTATCTACTACGTTTGACCGACTACGCTCGACCATACTGAAAAACGCGAAATCAAAACCGCAGGTAGACGGCTCGCCGATTTTCAAAAAAGACCCGCATGGTCGACCCATGCGGGATAAACGTAGTAGATAGCCCGTTTTCGTGGCACAGCGTCAGCCAATGTGACAAAGGGACAGTCCCTTTGTCACATTGGCTAATCCAGGCGGACTGGGTCGTGGGGGTAGGCGTTGAGGATCTCGACGCCATTCTCGGTCACAAGCGCTAGGTCCTCGATGCGGACGCCGGTGCGGCCGGGGAGGTAGATGCCCGGCTCGATGGAAAACGTCATGCCCGGCTCTACGACCTGCTTGTTGACGAGCGAGACGTCGCCCGGCTCGTGGTCCTGCAGACCAATCGAGTGGCCCAGGCGGTGCGTGAAGTACTGCCCATAGCCCGCGTCCTCGATCACGTCGCGCGCGGCACGGTCCAGGTCACACATGCGCACGCCCGGTGCGATGAGCGCCTCGGCGGCCTCGTTGGCGCGGCGCACGATGTCGTAGATACGCGCCGTCTCCTCGTCCGGCTCGCCCCAAAGGAACGTGCGCGTCATGTCCGAGCAGTAGTTGCGATGGCGCCCACCAATGTCAAACAGCACCACGTCGCCGTGCTTGAGCACAGTGCCATCGGGCTCGTGATGCGGGTCGCCGGCGTTAGCGCCAAAGCTCACGATCGGCGGAAAGCTAAAGTCCTCGCAGCCGTGCTTGCGGTATAGGCTGAGCATCTGGGCGGCAATCTCGCGCTCCGTCACGCCCTCGTGAACGAGCTTGATCGCGTCGGCCATCACAGCGTCGTTGGCGGCCGAGGACGCGCGCATGAGCTCCTGCTCAGCTTCGTCCTTGTGCGTGCGTGCGGCGGTGACGGCAAAGTCGCCCAGGAAAAACTCGCTGGCAGCATGGCGCTCCATGAGGGGCATCAAAAAGCCGGAGCGCATAACGGCATCGATGCCGAGTGGTTTGGTCGGATCGACCTCGCGCGCGATGGCGTCGGCCACGATGTCGGTATCGGTGTGATAGGCAACGCGGGCATTGTCATACTCGGGCAGTTGATGCAGTGCGTTGACCAGGATCACCGGCTCGGCATCACGTGTGAGCAGCACGCCGCAAAAACGCTCGAACATATCGGCATAAAAGCCGGTCAAGTAATAGATCGACCACGGGTCGTTTACGAGCAGCTGCGCGCGGGGGTGCTGGGCCTCGAGCGCATCGAGCACGCGCGCCACACGCTGGTCATCGACATGTGCCATACATCGTCCTTTCGCTAGGTTGCCACCATGGTATCCCATGCCCGTCCCAAGTGGCTGCTTTCAAAACTATGGCGGATTACGGGGCTGGGTCGGTAGTGCTCGACCATAGGCAAAATCGAGAAAAAAAACCGCAGGTAGAGGGCTTATCAAAAATCGAAAATTGCCGGTATGGATAGGGGTTCTCGATTTAGCCCCGTAAACCGGCATAGTTTTGAAATGGCGCTAAAGTGGCAGCGGCCTGAAAACAGCTTCCTAAAAAGTTGCGGTGGAATAGTTCCTGGATACCGGGGTTTTGTCGTAAAACAGGAACTATTTCACCGCAACTGAGGGGGAGTGGGGTTGATGGTGGGGTAGCTAAACGGGCCCCGTCCTTAAAAGACTGGTTAGGCTTGATTGATGTCCATACTGGCGATTAGGTCGATGTTGGTGTTGAGGAGGTTGGGGAGGATGACGTCGCCCATGTGGATGGGGGCGTTGACGACTAGGCCTCGGATGAGGGTCATGGCTTGGGCGTGGAGTTCGAGTGGAATGGCCTCGGCCGTGCGGACGGGGAGCAGGGCTTCGTCGCCGCCGGAGACGGCTACGGTAGTGGTGAGCACGCGCATGGGACAGGTGAGTTCTTGATGTGCGAACTTATCGCCGCGCGGACAGCTGTTGCCGGTTACGGACCGCACTTCCACCACGGCGCCATTGGCGTCGCGCTCCACCTCTACGGTCAGGAGGCATTCGGACGGGCAGGTGGTGCAGTTGAACTGCAGCGTCTCAATCGCGTTATTGCTCATGGTTTATGCCTCCTCGACGGGATCGACGGACAGGACAATCTCGCTGGCACCAAGGTCGAGCGCCTGCTGAATGACTTTCGCCGGCAGCGGGAAGCTCTCCATGATGCTCGGCTTAAATGCGCGCACCTTGCCGGAGAACAGCTCCTCGCCGTTAGCCAGGATCCGTATGCGGGCGGCATCGACCGGTCGGCGCACGCGGAAGTTGAGCTTAGTGAGTGCCACCGCCGTAATGCGTCCCGGAAGCGCGTAGCCGGCAATGCCGGCAGGGGAGACCGTGAGCTCGCAACCCGTGCCGGCAGTGCTCGCCTCGGCGTCAACTCCCAGCGCGTACGCCGCTGCAGCCGTACCGGCGCGCTCGGACTCGCTCGTCACGTTGTCTGCCAGGTCGTGAACGTGCAGCACGTTGCCGCAGGCAAAGATGCCCGGAACGCCCGTCTGGAGACTCTGGTCGACCACGGCGCCACGCGTGCGCGGGTCAAGCTCAACGCCCGCGCCCACCGAAAGCTCGTTCTCGGGAATCAGACCCACCGAAAGCAGCAGCGTGTCGCACGGAACAACGCGCTCGGTTCCCGGAATGGGCGCCAGGCCCTCGTCTACCCGACTCACCTCGACGGCCTCCACGCGGTCGCGGCCGATCACGCGCGTGACGGTGGTAGACAGGTGCAGCGGAATGCCAAAATCGTCCAGGCAATTCTTGACGTTGCGGCGCAAGCCGTTGGCGTACGGCATGAGCTCGTACACGCCCTCGACCGAAATGCCCTCGAGCGTGCAGCGGCGCGCCATGATGAGCCCGATGTCGCCCGAGCCCAAAATGACGGCCCGCGAGCCGGGTTTGAGGTTTTCGATATTGATGTATCGCTGCGCCAGGCCGGCCGTAAACACGCCGGCGGGGCGGCTGCCGGGAATCTTGATCTCGCTGCGCGTGCGCTCGCGGCAACCCATGGCAAGCACGACCGCGCGCCCGGTGAGTCGCAACATGCCGGCGGGGCTCATGAGCGTGACGGTGTGGACCGCGGGCTTACCTGGGTCCGTCATGCCCTCGCCCGAATCAATCCCAATTACCATACTGTCCAGGAACAACGTAATGTCGGTCGCACGTACCTGGTCGATAAAGCGCTGCGCGTACTCGGGACCGGTGAGCTCCTGCTTAAAGTGCGACAGGCCAAAGCCGGGGTGGATGCACTGGCGCAGGATGCCGCCCAGGTGCTGCTCGCGCTCCACGATGGCCACGCGTGCGCCGGCCTTATGCGCGGCAAGTGCGGCCGCCATGCCGGCGGGGCCTCCACCGATAACGACCACGTCGAACGCCTGCGTCTGCACCGCGCCGCCTGCCACGCACGCCTCGCCCATATCGATGCTCGTCGCCATCCTAGCGCACCCCCTTCAAAGGTCCCTCAACGAGCCACGAGCCAGCATCCTCCAGCAACACCTCGCTGGCGTCACACCCCAGCTCGCGGGCAAGGATCGCCACCACGCGGCTCTGGCAAAAGCCGCTCTGGCAGCGGCCCATGCCCGCGCGGCAGCGGCGTTTGACGCCCTCGACCGAAACCGCGCCCGGCTGGCGTCGAATCGCGGCCACAATCTCGGCCTCGGGCACCGTCTCGCAGCGGCAGACGATCTGCCCCCATGCAGGGTCGGACTCGATGAGCTCCTCCTTGCGCGCAAGCGGTGCGCGGTCAAAGTCGTCCGGTGCGCGGCGAATCGGGTTCCAGTCCGCCCGCTCGTGCAGCTCCACACCCGCATCGCGCATAACCTGCTCCATGCGCTCGGCAATGGCCGGCGCGCTTGCCACGCCCGGCGACTGGATGCCCGCCGCCTGGAACAGCCCCGGCACCACGGCCGACTGCCCAATAAAGAAGTCGTTGGTCCCCTGAATGACCGGACGCCCGCCGGCAAACGCGCGCACTACGCGGCGCGTGTCCAGGTCGGGCACCAGCTTGCGCGCGCCGGTCAGGAGCGCGTTTACGTCGGCAGCGTAGGTCTGCGTGTCGCCCGGCTCGCGCACGGCGGCCGTGGCGGTGATCACGGTGTTGCCGTGGACCGTACCCGTCACGATTACGCCCTTCGATACCGGCGTCGGCACCGGGTAGAGCGGCATGAGCGCGCGCGGTTCCTTGTCCAGCACCACGATGTTGCCCTGGCGCCAGACCATCTGGAACTCCTCGGCCCCCGCCATATGTGAGATGTTCGCGGCGCCGTTGCCGGCGGCGTTGATGAGATAGCGGCAGTGCACGTCGCCGGCGGGCGTCACCAGCGTAAAGCGTGCGGAACCGTCGCCCGAGCCAGCAACCTCAATCGCCTCCACCGGCGCGGAACGCATAAACGTTACGCCGTTAGCCACCGCGTTCTCCAGCGCGGCGATGGCGACCTCAAACGGGTCGACAAACCCGGTCGAGGGGCACCACAGCGCGCACGTTGCCTGGGCGCTGGCGCGCGGTTCCAGCTCGCGGATGCGCTCGGGGCCGATAATCGACAGCTCGGGTACGCCGTTGGCCAGGCCGTTCTGGCGCAGCTGCTCCAGATGCGCGCGGTCCTCGTCGTTAAACCCCAGCACCATCGAACCGGTGCGACGGAACAAAAAGCCCAGATCCTGGGCCCAGGCGCCATACAGCTCGCAGCCGCGGGCGTTGACCTGTGCCTTTACCGTGCCCGGCGCCGGATCGTAGCCGGCGTGCACCAGACCGCCGTTAGCCTTCGACGCACCCAGCGCAATATCGTTGGCCGCCTCGACCACGCAAATAGAAAGGTCAAACCGCGCGAGCTGTCGCGCGATGGCGGACCCGGTAATGCCCGCGCCCACAATCGCGATATCAAACGTTTCAGTCACAGTGCCTCCCAGACGAGTTGACAGGCTGTCAATAGGACTATCCTACGGTCTGCACATCCCAAGTGCGGCGGCAATGCGGCGAATAGCCCCGCAACACCCGCCAACGGCAGGCGAGGGGAGGCCCGGCAACGTCGACAACCTCGTCCGCCGACAACTACGGCAACCGTTCGTCTCGATCTGTAACATCTAGAGCCGGATTCCGCCTCCACATGTTACAGATTGAGATGTTTGTGTCCGCGCCAGCCCCGCCCCTAGCCGTGGTCCCATATAAACAAACCCCGTGGTAAACTTGACCGGACTGTTAATATTCCGAAAGGTACCCGTAATGTCCAAGTACATCTCCGAGCTCATGTCGCCGCAGCTTATGGGCGTCGTCTATGCCTTCGTTGGTTTTATCATCGCCCTGTATGTGCTGTCGGTCGTCTATGTGTTCATCGACGCTCGCCGCCGCGGCGCCAGCGCCTACGTGGCATGGGGCATCATCGCCCTCATCCCGTTTGTGGGCCTCATCGCCTACCTGGTCCTGCGCCCGCACTCCTACGCGTCCGACCGCGAGGAGCAGGAGCTGGACATGGCCCTGCGCGAGCGACAGCTTGCCCAGTACGGCACCTGTCCGCAGTGCGGCGCGCCCATCGAGAAGGACTTCGTCGTCTGCCCGGTGTGCGACACTCAGGTTCGCAACGTATGCCCCAGCTGCCATCGCCCGCTCGACGCGCACTGGAAGGTCTGCCCCTACTGCCGAACTCGCATCCAGTAACGCATCCATCGCCGGGCCGGCCGCAAGCCACGGGCACGCCGCAAGCCACGCGCGCCCTCAGCCCCGCCCCCACACGATGAAGCATGCGTAGAAAATCGCCCGCCGTGCCATTAAGGTGCGGCGGGCGCTTGTATACCAAGGCAACCTGCCTATAATGATGCAAGTCAAAAACGCCGCGCCTGCAAGCGCCGCACCAGCGCCAAGGGCACGCACTTGCACCAGGCATCCGAGAGGAGAAAACATACCCATGAAGGCACTCTACAATGACGGTTCGGTGGCCGAGCTCCCGCAGGACGAGGTCACGCACGTCATCCGCCACTCCGCCGCGCATATCATGGCGCAGGCCATCAAGCGCCTGTACCCCCAGGCCGATTTTGCCTACGGCCCCGCGACCGACAACGGCTTTTACTACGACGTCGACCTGCCCGAGGGCGTCAAGATCAGCGAGGACGATTTCCCCGCGATCGAGGCCGAGATGAAGAAGATCTGCAAGGAGAACCTCAAGTTCACCGTGTACGAGAAGCCCCGCGCCGAGGCCATCGCCCTTATGGAGGAGCGCGGCGAGAAGTACAAGGTCGAGCACATCGGCGACCTGGACGACGACGCCCGCATCACCTTCTACCAGCAGGGCGACTACATCGACATGTGCGTCGGCCCCCACATCTGCTACACCAAGGCCCTCAAGGCCTTTAAGCTCACCGGTGTCTCGGGCGCCTACTGGAAGGGCGACAAGGACAACAAGATGCTCACCCGCATCAACGGCGTCGCCTTTGCCACCAAGGAAGAGCTCGACGAGCACATGCACATGCTGGAGGAGGCCAAGAAGCGCGACCACCGCAAGATCGGCCGAGAGATGGACCTCTTTATGATGCGCGACGAGGCCCCCGGCTTCCCGTTCTTCCTGCCCAACGGCATGATCCTTAAGAACACGCTGCTGGACTACTGGCGCGAGATCCACCACAAGGCCGGCTACGTGGAGATCTCCACGCCGCTCATCATGAACAAGCAGCTGTGGCTCACCTCCGGTCACTGGGACCACTACAAGGACAACATGTACTCCACCGTCATCGACGACGAGGAGTACTGCATTAAGCCCATGAACTGCCCGGGCGGCGTGCTGGTGTACGCCTCCAAGCCGCACTCCTACCGCGAGCTGCCCATCCGCGCCGGCGAGATTGGCCTGGTGCACCGCCACGAGCTGCGCGGAGCCCTGCACGGCCTGTTCCGCGTGCGCTGCTTTAACCAGGACGACGCCCACCTGTTTGTGCGTCCCGACCAACTGACCGACGAGATCGTGGGCGTGGTCAACCTCATCGACTCCGTGTACCAAAAGTTTGGCTTTAAGTACCACGTTGAGCTTTCCACCCGCCCTGAGGACTCCATGGGCTCGGACGAGGATTGGGCTCGCGCCGAGGAGGGCCTGCGCACCGCTCTGGAGAAGCTGGGCATGGACTACGAGGTTAACGAGGGCGACGGCGCCTTCTACGGCCCCAAGATCGACTTCCACCTGGAGGACTCGCTCGGCCGTACCTGGCAGTGCGGTACCGTCCAGCTCGACTTCCAGATGCCGCTCAACTTTGATCTGGAGTACGTGGACGCCGACGGCACCAAGAAGCGCCCCATCATGCTGCATCGCGTGTGCTTTGGCTCCATCGAGCGCTTCATCGGTATTCTGATTGAGCACTTTGCAGGCAAGTTCCCCACCTGGCTGGCTCCCGTGCAGGTCAAGGCGCTTCCCGTCTCTGAGAAGAGCCGCGACTACGCTCATGAGGTGTGCGCCAAGCTGGAGGAGGCCGGCATTCGCGTGGTCTGCGACGACCGCGACGAGAAGATCGGCTATAAGATCCGCGAGGCCCGCAGCATCGACCGCGTTCCCTACATGCTCATCCTGGGCGAGAAGGAGGTCGAGGCCGGCAACATCTCCGTCCGCGATCGCTCCAACGAGACCGTTCAGATGAGCGTCGACGAGTTTGTTGCGAAGGTGCTCGAGGAGATTAAGACTCGCGCCTAGCACAAACAATACAAGAATTAACAAAGGCGATCGTCCTATAGGGCGGTCGCCTTTTTTGTTGTCTATAGAAGAAAAGCCGCTGGTTAGAGCGACTTTTTTGTTGTGCAAAAAGGTACAGGTTTTCGTATCTTTCGACGAAGCTCATTATACGAG
>CABVDE010000001.1 GCA_902496945.1 uncultured Collinsella sp. | reverse complement strand
CGATCCGGTCGCACGGAGAGCATTTACCAGTTGACAAAACTATAGGAACACCCCCTTGCCGGATTCAAACCCGGCAAGGGGGCGATTGTGCTGCAATGGCAAAAGATGAGGGGGCGGAATGTCAATCCTGGTCTAACAGAGCCTAAGGTTTTGGTGGATGAGGGTCTGGTTCGAACCGAGCGCGGACGCGGCGCCTTTGTGGCCGACACGCCGGCGCTCCACGAGAACAACCTGGTGTTTTCGAGCTATACGGCGCAGGTCCAGGGCCAGGGCATGAAGCCCACCACGCGCACGGTGGACTCGGGCTTTACCAAGGCGGGCGGCAGCATAGCTAAGCTCTTTGATGCCGCCGTGGGCAGCAAGCTCGTCAAACTTGTCCGCCTGCGTTATCTGGACGATGCGCCGCTGTGCCTGGAGACCACCTATCTACCACCGAGCTTTGAAGCACTCATCGATCGCGATATCAACGGTTCACTCTACGCCACGCTGCGCCAAGAATTCCATCGCGCGCCGGCACAGGGGCACAAGACCTTCGAGGTGTGCTATGCCTCACAAAACGAGGCGTTTTTGCTCAACGTTGAGCGCGGGCAGGCGCTGATCCTTATCACCGACTACGTCTACGACACCGACGTCCGCCCGCTCCATGTCTCCAAGCGCATCCAACGCACCGACCGCGCCAAATACACCGAGCCCATCGGCTAACCTGCCAAAACCACCGCAAAGAGGACAGGCACCTTTGTGGTGGTTTTAGGCGAGGAGGTCGGGGAACCAGGTTGGTTTGGGCTGGTTGGGGACGCGTTCGGCTAGGACGAACTCCATCCAGCACATGTCGTACCAGCGGCCGAACTTTTGCGCGCAGCGGTCGAAGGCGCCCACCAGGCGATACCCCATATGGGCATGGAAGTCCTGGCTGTTGTGCGTCAGGTACTCGTCGTCCTTATCGTGCGGCACGGCGATGAGCGCGCACATGTTGGTAGTGCCCATCGCGACCAGGCATTGCTTGAGTGCATCATGCAGCTTGCGGCCCAGCCCGCCGTGGCGCACATCGCGCGCCAGGTAGATCGACGTCTCGACCGACCAGTCGTATGCCTCGCGGCTGTTGAGCGCGCTCGCGTAGGCATAGCCCACCGGACGCCCGTCCAGTTCCATCACCAGATACGGATAGCGCTTGAGCGTACGCTCGATGCGCCCGGCGAACTCCTCGACGCTCGGCACCTCGTATTCGCAGGTAATCGCCGTCTCGCGCACATACGGCTCATAAATGGCAAGCAGCGCCGGCGCGTCATCGGGCGTCGCCAGGCGAATCGTCGGCTCAGACATCTCGGACATAAACCGCTCCCTCTCAAAACCAAAGGCCGCCCTACGCCAAACTCAGGCGCAAGGCGGCCCCTCGTCATCACATCAACCTACAGGACCGCCGTCAGCGCGTCGATGTCCTCCTGCGTCGTGGCCCAGCTGGTGCAAAACCGCACCACGGTGTGCGTCTCGTCGTACTTCTCCCAGTACTCGATTGCCGCATGCTCACGAATGCGCGCCATGTCCTCGTTGGGCAGAATCACAAACTGCTGGTTTGTGGGCGTCTCCAAGAAGAACTGGTAGCCGCGCTCGTGCAGCACGCGACGCAGCGCCTGCGCCGCATCGATCGCCCGGCGACCAATCTCAAAGTACAGCCCGTCGGTAAAGAGTGCCTCAAACTGCACGCCCGTCAGGCGGCCCTTGGCCAGCAGCGCACCGTGCTGCTTAATGCGCGGAATGGGATGCGCCGGAGCGTGCATGCCGCAAAACACCACGGCCTCGCCGCATAGAGCGCCGCACTTGGTGCCGCCGATGTAGAACACGTCGCACAACTGTGCCAGCTCGGGCAGGGTGATGTCGCACTCGTCGGCTGCCAGCGCATAGGCCAGGCGGGCGCCATCCACAAACAGCGGAATCTCGCGCTTCTGGCACACCGCGTGAATTGCCGCGAGCTCGGCCTTGGAGTACAGCGTGCCGTACTCGGTCGACAGGCTCACGTACACGGCGCCCGGAAACACCATGTGCTCGCAGCTCTCGTTTTCGTAGAACACCTGGATATAGTTCTCGAGGTCCTCGGCATGCATCTTGCCCTCGTAACCGGGGATGGTAAGCACCTTATGGCCGCCAAACTCGATGGCACCCGCTTCGTGGCAGGCGACGTGACCGGTCTCGGCGGCAACGACGCCCTCGTACGGCGCGAGCAGCATGTCGATCACCGTCGCATTGGTCTGCGTGCCACCCACCAGCAAGAACACATCGGCATCCGGTGCCTGGCAGGCCTCGCGGATGAGCTGCCTGGCGCGCTCGGTGTGCGCGTCGGTACCGTAGCCGGGCTGCGGCTCCATATTGGTATCGATGAGCGCCTGCAGCACCGCCGGATGCGCTCCGTGGGAATAGTCGTTGTTGAACGCGAGCATGGCAATCCTCTCTTACCGGATATCGACCAGATGATTCAAACGGGGCTATTGTACGCCGTGCGGATAGGCAATACGCGCGGCAAGGCACTCAAGCGCCAGCACCAGGGCGAAGCCACAGCTCACGTCACTCAAAAAGTGTGCTCCGATTACAATGCGCCCAAAGGCGACGAGCGCCGCGACGGCCGCCGCCGCCCAAAAGATCACGCGGCGACGCGAAGGTTTTTCCTTAAAGGCTGCCGCGGGAAGCCCGGCGAGCATAAGGCCGATTGCCGCGTGCGCCGTATGCCCGCTCGCAAACGACTTAAAGCCGTCCTTGATCACGCCGGCGGCGATATAGGCCCACTTGTCGGGATTACCGATCACCCACCACGGCTGAAAATCGAGTCCCGGCGTGACCTCGATCACGCGCATGCGCGGGCGCGACCACAGCGGCTTGACAACCACGTTGAGGATGATGGCTTGTGCGACCCACACGGCCAGCACCATTAACGCCCAGCGCGTGAGCTCGTCGGGCGCGGTGTCGCGCGTAAGGCGGTAGGCAATGACGTTGGCAGCGATGACCAGCACAAACGACAGCACAAGCTGAACCGCGATGAGCTTGCCGCCGACGTGCAGCGATCCGATAATCTCGTAGCCGGCCAGACCGACGTTGACGAGGATGCCGAGCGCGGCGAGCCACTTGCTTGCCCTGGAATCGGGGCGCACCGCGCGCACGAGCATAACGCCCGCGATGCTCGCCGTCAGCTCGAACGGCAGCTCGCCGGCAGCCTCAACGAAACGACCGAACAGACTGGACGAGTTGAACAGCATGCCCGAGATCTGGTAATCGAAAAAGGTGCCCACACCCAGGCAAAGGACAAGGATGACCGCGATAGCAGCAGCATCTTTCTTATAGATATACCCGAACATAGTTTCCTTTCGGTCGGGTGGAGAATCAACCAACGACGTGATGGAACAATATGATCCGTTTTCCTCCGTCCCCAACGGATCACTAATCATCATCGCTCGCGCCGAGCTGTTGCAGCAACATAAGCGCGGCTGCCACGGGGCCGGTGGCGTCGTTGGCATCGAGGCCGCGGCCCAGGCCACTGCCTGCGCCGGCACCGGCCTTGTAGGGCACCGACAGCTTGCGGCTCTTGGGGAAGTTCACCGCGCCGTAGCGATTCTTGAACTCAAAGGCCACCTTCTTGGGCACGTCGACGCCCAAAAACGTGATGCGCCCGCCGCTGAGCGTGACACTCTCAAGCCCCAAGCGCTCGCCGCGAATGCGGATGCGCGCGCGGTTGAACAGGTTGAGTCCCGCTAACGGCAGCTCGCCGTGCGCGGCCTCGGTCTCCTCCTGCACCTCGTCGATGCTCTCCAGGTCCTCGGCAGCCGCAAGTTTGCGGTACACGAGCACGCGCTGGTCCACCGCCGGCATATACTCCTCGGACAGGAAGTAGTCGGCCGGCAGGTTGATGCCCACGCTCGCCGCCTCCACGCCGGCATCGTCATCGCCGCGCGCCTCGGCCACGGCCTGGCCCAGCATCTGCGTAAACAGGTCAAAGCCCACACTCGACAGGTTGCCGTGCTGCTCGGCGCCCATAAGCGATCCGGCACCGCGAATCTCCAGGTCGCGCATGGCGATGCGCATGCCGCTGCCCAGGTCCTGGAACTCGGAAAGCGCGGTCAGGCGCGCCGTGGCCTCCTCGGTAAGCGGCAGCTCGCCCGGGAACATAAAGTACGCGTAGGCCTGCGTAGCCGAGCGGCCCACGCGGCCCTTGAGCTGGTAGAGCTGCGCCAGACCCAGGCGCTGCGAGTCCTCGATGATGAGCGTGTTGGCCGTCGCGTTGTCGATGCCGCTCTCCACGATGGTCGTGGCGATGAGCACGTCGATCTTCTTGGTCGCGAACTCGATCATCACGTCCTCGACCTCGCGCGGGCCCATCTTGCCGTGCGCCACGCCCACGCGCGCCTCGGGCGCGGCCTCATGCACGCGCGCCACGGCGTCGTCGATGGTCTTAACGCGGTTGGACACGTAGTACACCTGGCCGCCGCGGCCCACCTCCAGGCGAATCGCCGCACTCACCACGTCGGGGTCGTACTCCCCCACGTGCACGATCACGGGACGGCGCCCGGTCGGCGGCGTGGTGATCAGGCTCATGTCGCGCACGCCGCTCGTGGCCATCTGCATGGTTCGCGGAATGGGCGTTGCCGAAAGCGTAAGCACGTCGATCTGCTCGCGCAGGTTTTTGAGCTGCTCCTTGTGCTGCACGCCAAAGCGCTGCTCCTCGTCGATGATCACCAGACCCAAGTTCTTGGGGTTCACATCGGCCGAAAGCAGGCGGTGCGTGCCGATAAGCACGTCAATCGCGCCCTCGGCAAACGCCTTGAGCGCGCGCTTTTGCTGCGCCGGCGTGCGGAAGCGGCTGAGCACCTCGACCTCAAGGCCAAACGGGGCAAAGCGCTCAAAGAACGTCTCGTAGTGCTGCTGGGCCAAAATGGTCGTGGGGCAGAGCACCATGACCTGACGGCCGGAGTCCACGCACTTAAACGCCGCACGCAGGGCGACCTCGGTCTTGCCAAAGCCCACGTCACCACACAGCAGGCGGTCCATGGGCTTGGGCGCCTCCATGTCGGCCTTAATGTCGGCGATGGCCTCAAGCTGGTCGTGCGTCTCGTCGTAAGGGAAGCTCTGCTCCATCTCAATCTGCTCGGGCGTATCGGGCGGGCAGGCGATACCGGTGATCGACGAGCGGCGCGTATACAGGTCGACCAGGTCAAACGCCAGCTTTTTGGCGTTCTTGCGCGCCTTGTTGGTGGCACGCGTCCAGTCGGCGGTGTTGAGCCTGGTCAGGCGCGGCTTGTCGCCGTCGGGGCCAACATAGCGCGTGATGCGGTCGACCTGCTCCAGCGGCACGTAAAGCTTGTCACCGTCGGCGTATTCCAACAAAAAATAGTCGCGCTCCTTGCCGCCCACTTCCTGGCGCGCGATCTCGCTAAAGAGCGCGATGCCGTGGGTGGCGTGCACCACGTAGTCGCCCGGCTTAAACGGGAAGGTGATCTGCGTGATGTCCACCTTGCGGCGACTACGCGCGCGGTTGGCGTCCATGCGGGCATTGAGGTCGGCAATCGAGAACACGGCCAGATTGGCGTCGGGCACCACCACGCCCTGCGGCAGGGCGGCATCCACAAAGGTCACGTGTCCGCGCGAGATGGTGGGAACAGCGGCACCGGCGGCAGCCTGCGCGGCACCCGCCTCCAGAGAACGAGCGTTGAGCGCGTCGGCCTTGCGCTCACGGATTGAGGAGTAGGCCTCCTGACGTGCAGCGCGATCGGCAGAATCCGCCGCCGCCACGCGCACACGGTCGCCGACAGCGCCAGCGTTTTCGGGCGCCGCGGTCAACGACTCCTCAAAGGTAATGCCCTCGTCGCCAAAGGTGAGCTCCATCGATTCGCGCGCGCCGCGGTCGGGAATGGCAAACACGCAGGCGTAGCGCTTGCCCACGACCTCCTGGATGCGCGTCATAAAGCGATTGTCCGAACCCGCAATGGCAGGCTGCTCAATCTTGAGCTCGGCCGTCACCGCGCCGCCGGCACGGATCAGGCTCACGTAGTTCAGGCGCTGCTGGGAACCAAAGTCGAGCTGCTGGGCGCGCACGTACAGGCCGTCCAGACGGTCGACCCCCGCCTCGTTTGCGCGGGCCTCGATGTCCTCGTAGGCGCGCAGGCAATCGTCGAACAGCGAGCGCGGCTCGGACAGCACCACGAGTGCCTTGTCGCCCACATGCGACAGCGGGCTCACGGTCTGGCCGTACATAACCGGCAAAAAGCGGTCGAGCTCGGGCGTGACGATGCGCGCGTCCACCATCTCGAGCAGCGCCGCCAGCTTGCTGTCGTCCTGGCTGGCGCGGTAGAGCGCCACGTGCATGTTGTGGACGGCCTCATTGGTGAGCGCCAGCTCGCGGCAGGGGAAGATCTCGATGCTGTCTTCGTTGCCGATGGTTTGGCCCGTGGAGCTCACCATGCGGCGGATGCGGTCGATCTCGTCACCGAAGAACTCAATGCGCACGGGCGCCTTTTCCTGCGCGGGAAACACCTCGACGGTATCGCCGTGCACGCGGAACAAGCCGGGTGCGTCCGCGGCACCGGCATTGGTGTAGCCCATGCCCACCAGGCGCTGCGGCACCTCGTCAAAGGGAATCTCCTCGCCCACCGCAAAAGTAGTGGACTCCCAGTAGCGGCTCTCGACCGGCGGCACGCAGCGCAGCAGCGCGCGGGCCGAGGCGACCATCATGCAATTGTCCCCGCGCACGATGCGCCCCAGAGCCTCGCAGCGCTGGGCTACCACGGCATCATCGGGCGCCTGCTCGCGCCAAGGATAGTCCTTGCGCTCGGGGAAGCGACACACGTGTGCCAGACCCACATAGGCGGCAAGGCTGCGCGCGGCGCGGTCGGCGGCGTCCTCGCCGCTCACGATATAGACCGTGGGGCGCGGGCGACGCGCAAACTGGGCAGCTGCCATAAGCGTGCGGCCCGACTGCGACACAGCCAGCGTTACGTCCTCGCCGGCGTCGAGGCCGGCCTCAACGGTCTGCAAGGCCTCGGCAGTGTAGAGCTGCGCGGCTATACGGTGAATGAGCATGCTGTTCCTCCGACATCGCAACGCCAAAAGCCCGCCGGGGCGAGCTCGGCGGGTCGTGTGTCAAATACATTGTCTGTCATGGTAGCGCATGGAGGGGACTCCGACTCAAGGGCAAACCCAGCCCCGCAAAAAACGCCAGACGAAGATGCGTTCCGCCCCTACCCCGCTACGCGCACGCTGGGGCAAAGGTCTGCCAGCGGGCACTCCCCACATTTGGGTTTGCGGGCGTCGCAGATCTCGCGACCAAAGGTGATCCACTGGTGGTTGACCGATTCCCAGTACTCGTGCGGCAAGATTTTGAGCAGATCCTGCTCGGTCTTGAGTGGCTCTTTGGCGTGCGTCTTGGGGCTTAGCATCAGGCGATGCGCGATGCGGTTGACGTGCGTATCGACCGCAATGCCCTCAACGATACCGTACCCCACGTTGAGCACGATGTTCGCCGTTTTGCGCCCCACGCCCGGCAGCTTCACGAGTTCCTTCATGTCGGCCGGCACTACACCGCCATAGTCGGCGACGATCATCTGCGCGGCCTCGACGGCATGCTTGGCTTTGCTCTTGTAGAAGCCGAGTGACTTGATGGTGTCTGCCACGTCAGCCACACTCGCCCCCGCCATGGCCTCGGGCGTGGGCCACTGGGCAAACAACCGCGGCGTCACTTTGTTGACCTGCGCGTCGGTTGTCTGCGCCGAGAGCAGCACCGCGATGAGCAGCCTAAAGGGATTCTCGTGGTCCAAAAAGCACTCGACCGGGCCATAGCGGCGGTTGAGGCGCTCACACACCTCGATGGCGCGTTCGCGTTTGGCGGCATTGGTCTCGCGTGACATAACGACTCCTCAGCTCAACGACACAACAAACCTATGGGCACGATTGTCCCACGTCCGAGGCGCTTACGCCTCCAAGAATGCGCCAGTCTGGCGGCTCCACAGGCTCGCGTACTCGCCATCCGCCTCGACGAGCTGTGCATGCGTGCCGTCCTCGACGATCTCGCCATCGGCCAGCACCACAATGCGGTCGAGCGCCGCCACGGTGGACAGGCGATGCGCTACCACGATGGAGGTACGCCCGCGCATCAGGTTTTCGAGCGCCTCCTGCACCAGCGCCTCGGACTCGCTGTCGAGGGCAGAGGTCGCCTCGTCGAGCACCAGGATCGGTGCATCGGTCAGGATGGCACGGGCGATGGCCACGCGCTGACGCTGACCGCCCGAAAGCTTGACGCCGCGCTCGCCCACCATGGTGTCAAAGCCATGGGGCAAGCGGTCGATAAACTCGGTCGCGTTGGCCAGGCGTGCGGCCTCGCGAATCTGCTCGTCAGTGGCGTCGGGACGACCGTAGGCAATGTTCTCGCGAATGGAGCGGTGGAACAGCAGCGCCTCCTGCGGCACGTAGGCAACCTGGCGGCGCAGGCTCTGCTGCGTGCAGCGCGAGACATCCTGACCGTCCACGAGCACGCGGCCACCCTGCACGTCGTCCAGGCGCAGCAGCAACTTGGTGAGCGTCGTCTTGCCCGAGCCCGATTTGCCCACCAGGCCAACGCGCTGGCCCGCGGCCACATGGAGCGTCAGGTCGTCGAACACGCTCTCGCCCGCCGCGGCGTCGCGGTAGGCAAAGCTCAGGTGCTCAAAATCGATCGCGCCCTCGGTCACTTTGAGCTCAGGGGCGTCCGGGTCGTCTGCCACCAAACGCGGCTCGTCCAGTACGCGCGTCATCTCGGCCGCATCGCCCAACGCGCGGTTGATGCGCTGCATCATGGAACTCACGTAGTTCAGGCGCATGGTGAGGTTATAGGTGTAGGTAAAAATCATGACGAGCGCGCCGGTTGAGATGTCAAACCATGCATTGCCGCCCGCCACGAACACACTCACCACGGCCATGGTAATGACGATAAGGCCCGAGGTCGTAAAGTTGCGCTGCATCATGGCGTGCATCGAGACCGTCTCGGCATCGCGCGCGGCGCGGTCGGCGGCGTCGAACAGGTCGCGCTCAAAGTCCTCACGCCCGCAGGTCTTGACGGCCAGGATGTTCGTGACCGCGTCGGACAGCACGCCCGAGAGCTTGTTCTGCGCGGCGGACGTCGCGGCCGATAGCGGCATGATGCGCTTGTACATAAGCCAGACAAACGCGATGTAGACGACCATGATGCCCACCAGGATCACGGTAAATGTAGGCACCACCGGGGCGAGTGCTGCCACCGTGCAGATGACCGAGGTGATAGTGGGGATGAGCGAATACACCGTCACGTCCACCAGACCCGTGTAGCCGCCCATAAAACGGCTTGTCTGACTCACGAGCGATCCGCCAAAGCGGCTGGTATGGAATGTCATGGATTGGTTGGAGAGCGTGTCGAAGCACAGGCGCGCCAGGTGGTAGTTGCCCGCGATCTCGAGCTTGTAGACGGTGTAGTCCTGCAGCTTGGAGAGGATCTGACCCACCAGGTTAACGAGTACGAGCGCCAGGATATAGGGGCCGAAGACCTCAAACACCTGGTCACCCGCCACGGGGCCGGCTTGGACACGGTCAACGATGAGGGCCATCACATAGGTATTGGCAAACGTCAGCAAAAAGATGTAGCCCGCCGACGAGAACACCGAGAGAAAGACAATCAGCGGCTGCGTGCGAGTGACATCCCAAAAACGCTTTAGCGTGCGGCGCACGGTGGAGCGGCTGAGCGGGCTGGTGCTTCTCTGAGACATGTGCTTCCTTTCGCGTCTGGCAGGGTGAAAGGTCATTGTTGCACATTGGGGCGTGCTCCAGGCAAGTGCGATACGAAAAGCGGTGGGGCGCCCGCGTTTGCGCCGGTGCCCCACCGTCCGTTGCGGCTAGTCCTCGTCCTCTTGGTCTGTGAGCAGACCCGCGGGCGTGAGTCCCAAGATCTCATCGGCTTGGTCGATATCTTCCAGCGCGTCGATGTCCTTGAGCTTGCGCTCCATGACGTTGGTGCGCGTGGTGATGATGCCCTCGACCGTTTTACCCGCGGTCTCGATCTGCTGCTGGGCGCGGCGCAGCGCCTTTTGATAGCGCGGCAGCTCGGCCTTGACGGCAGAGAGCACGCGCAGCACGTCATCAGTGCGTTTTTGCAGCTTAAACGTCTGATAGCTCATCTGCAGGCTGTTGAGGATGGCGGCCATGGTGCTGGGCCCGGCAACGTTGACGTGATAGTCGCGACCCAGGGCCTCGATAAGACCGGGGCGGCTGACGATCTCGGCGTACAGGCCCTCAAACGGCACGAACATGATGCCAAAGTTGGTGGTCGCCGGCACACTCAGGTACTTTTCGCAGATGTCTTTAGCCTCGCGCTTGACCATGGTGTCGAGCGTCTTGCGCGCAGCCGCCACGGTCTCCGCATCGCCCGACTCCTGCGCGTCGAGCAGGTGCTCGTACGCGTCGCCCGGAAACTTGGAGTCAATCGGCAGCAGCACGGGGTCGCCCTCGTCCACCGGCAGCTTGACGGCAAATTCGACGCGCTCCGAGGCGCCGGGCTTGGTGGCTACGTTTTCCAGATACTGGTCGGGCGTCAGAATGTCCGCCAGGATCGCACCCAACTGCACTTCGCCCAAAATTCCGCGTGCCTTCACATTGCCCAGCACGCGCTTAAGGTCTCCCACGCCGGTGGCGATGGATTGCATGTCTCCCAGGCCCTTGTACACGGCCTCGAGTTGGTCGCTCACCTGCTTAAACGATGCCGACAGGCGGTCATTGAGCGTACGGGAAAGCTTCTCGTCCACCGTCGCGCGCATCTGGTCGAGCTGTGCGTTGTTGTCCTTGCGGATGGCGCCCAGCTGGGCATCGACCGTCTCGCGCACCTTGTCCAGACGATGCTCGATACCCTCGCGATTGGCACCGAGCTGCTGGGCCGTCTCGCGGCGCAGGTCGTCCATGCGGTCGCCTGCCTGCGAGAACTCGCGCGCGATGGTCAGGTAACGTTGCTGCTCCACGGCCGCATCGGTCGTCTGCTGCTGCGCGATGGCATTGGCCGTGCGCCGGGTTTCAGCCAGCGCGACGTTGAGAGCATCGAGCGCGTCGTTGGCCTGCTCGAGCGCCGCCAGCGTCTCTGCGCCGCTATCGCCGCGTTTCCGCAGCTCGACGCGCAGGCTCTTGAGCTGCAGGGCGCAATCCACAGCAACCCCCACCGCCACCAAGGCGATCACAACAAGCACAATATCAATAGCAGACATAGACTCCGCCCAACAAACCCAATCGAGCACCAATCAAAACCTCGATCAATCTTACCCCGCCACACACACGGAGCACTCACTGCCTTGCAGACAAATTTCTCTTAGAGCCACGGGCGCTAAAACGCTAGCTCCCCCAGCCGGTGCGGATGGTTGCTATGACATCGCCTAGACGTTGGCCGAGGGCCGCTAGATGCTGGAGCACTTCATTGGGAGAGGCGCCGTTAAGGATGCACGTGAGGGCATACGACGCCAGAAAGATGGCCGCAAGCCCCAGCGGGATGAGCACGATCATCGCCAATGCGCGCAGGCGCTGGCCCACGCAGCGACGACGCGCACGACGCTTGTCGAACGCGAGCTCCTGCGCATATGAATCCTGCTGCACGGAATAGGCCTCTGGCGCCGATTCACACCCGGGCACAGCTGCAGGTGCAGCAGCAGGCACGACATTTTGCGCAAAGGACTGGGCTGCCGTCCCTTGCATTTGCATCTCCATGAGTCGTTGCTGCTGACGCAGCATGCGCTCAGCTTGTTGCTGCGGGGTCTCAAGAAACAGATCCATGTTGGCCTCCTCAATCGGAGCATTCGACACTTGCAACCAGCATCTCGCACCGCCATGACCGCGACAACGTAATCGCCGGCAATAACCGCAAAGTTTCTTTTGCTCAAAAGCTGTCGAAAAGCTCAACAACTCCCCTACCGGCACTTTCTCTGAGCTTTTTTCGCCAGCAATCTTTTGGCCTTCCGCCTTTACGCCAACTGATCAAAATCTAACCAAAAACTTGACGAAAATTGTGGAGACCGGGACCACAAGCAAGGCACACCGCCCCGAACAGAGTTGCCTGGACAGTTAATTCAGATACGTATAAATCAAACCCACTCAAATAGCATTCAGGCGCTTCGCTTGGCGTAATTTTGTCCTCAAAACGGGCATTTTAAGCCCAGAATCAAGCGCTTCAGGTCATCTAAAGGCGTCCGAGGACTCCAAACCCAGCTATTAAGCCGCTCGATTTATGCGTATCTGAACTAACTGTCCACCCACACAAAACGTGCCGCCCCAAAAGGGGCGGCACACAAACTTAGCTATCAGCTTATCTGTAGCGAGCACGCGACGACCCAAAGCGGGCCGGGAGGGCGGGATTACCTTCCCTCAACGCGACCCTGCGGAGCCGTGAGCGGGGAGGGAAGGTAATCCCGCCCTCCCGGCCCAGCTCACGCCAGCGCCAAGCGCTAGTAGTTCACCACCTGCTCCTCAAAGTACGCCTTGGGGTGGTTACACACCGGGCACACCTCAGGCGCCTCGGCACCAACATGCAGGTGCCCGCAGTTCAGGCACTTCCACACCTTCACGCCCTCGCGCTCAAACACCTCGCCCGACTCGATGCGCTCGACGAGTTTGTTGTAGCGTTCCTCGTGGGCCTTCTCGACGGCGGCGACACCGCGGAACTTCACGGCAATCTCGGCAAAACCCTCTTCCTCGGCGGTCTTGGCAAACTCGTCGTACATCGTGGTCCACTCGTAGTTCTCTCCCGCGGCAGCATCGCGCAGATTGTCCAGGGTATCGGGGACGGCGCCATCGTGCAGATACTTAAACCACAGTTTGGCGTGCTCGGACTCGTTGCCAGCCGTCTCGGCAAAGATGTTCGAGATCTGAACGTAGCCGTCCTTCTTGGCCTTGGAGGCATAGTAGCGATACTTGGTGTGTGCCTGGGACTCACCGGCAAAAGCGGTCTCGAGGTTCTTCTTGGTTTGGGAATTCTTAAAATCCATAGGTGTACTTCCCTTCAACGCATGCCGCCCATAGGCTTCGAGCGGCTTTCTTTTTAGGATACCCTCATCCCGAAAATCTAAACCTTACAATCCTGTTTTTCAGATTTGCACAGGCTAGATACTCAGCCAGCGATCGCCCTCGGCGCGGCAAAAGCCCTCACGCTCCAGGTCGGCTAGAATACCCGAAATCAAGTCGCACTCGACCGGCCCGCGACCGGCTGCCGCTTCCATCTCGTTAACGCCCACCACGGCATCAGCAAGCGTAATCCCCGCCGGCTGGCCATCGCGCGCTGCCAGCAACATACGCACGATATGTGCGCGCTTTTGGCGACGCGAGCCCTCAAACTTTGATTGACGGCTATAGCCCGCCGAGCGCCTGGACGGATTGGGCAACGTCTTTTTTAGATATGCGCCGTAATCTAGCAACGCGTAATACCACGCGCGCGGCGTGTCGGCATCATCGAGCGGCACGGCATAGGGAGCGATCTCGTCGGTCGCTGCACCGGGGGCCGCCGGACAAGCAGCCTGGATCAGCGGCACCAACTCGCGATCGGGAACAGCCGGAACATCGGGAAAGAAGTGATGCAGAAAGACCGTGCGCACGTTGGTCTCCAGATACACGCCCGGAAGATCAAACGCAAACGACCGGATACCTTGCGCCGTTGCCGGGCCAATACCAGGCAGAGCGACCAAGTCACGCGTCTCGTGCGGAAACTCCCCGCCCCAATCCTCTACGACCCGTTGAGCGGCCCCATGAAGCGCCAGAGCGCGTCGGTTGTAGCCCATGCCCTGCCAAGCGTCCAAAACATCGGAAGGCGCGGCCTGGGCAAGCGCCTGCACGGTTGGAAAACGATCAAGCCACGCCGGCATACGCGTCTCCACGCGCGGCACCTGTGTTTGCTGCAGCATGACCTCGGAAAGCCAAATGATGTACGGATCGCGCGTGCGGCGCCACGGAAGGTCGCGATAACGCAGGACCCCTTCCGAACGAATCATCGAACGAAAGGGGTCCTGAATCATGGCTATGCTCCTTATACGGCGTTATTCCTCCCGGCAAGCGCACGCACAGGTAGCGTACTCGGGAAACGCGTCGCGGTCGGTGAATTTGGGATCGACGGCCGGGAACTGGCGGCGAGCGACGATATCGCCCAGCGAAACGGAATCGAGGTAGTCGCGCATCAACGCCTGGGCTCCGGCCCACAGGGGATGATAGCAGCATGTGCCCATGCGCGCACAGTCACCATCGGGCGCGGTGCAATCGTTCATAACCATAGGGCCCTGAACGGCCTCGACGACCTGGCGGATAGTGACGTCGTCCGGACTGACCTTGAGACGCATACCGCCATGGACGCCACGCAGGCTCTCCACAATACCGGCCTGGACTAAACCGTGCTGAATCGAGCGGGCAAACGAATACGGGACATTGACCTCTTCGGCAGCGGTGCGAACAGAAAGCAAACGCTCCGGATCCTCGGCAAGCATCGCTAGCATGCGAAGGGCGTAATCAGTCTTCCTCGATATGTCCATTTTTCCCCTTTCAAGGAATACGAACAGCTCGAACGAGCTCCGGGGCCGAGCTTGTGTCGAGACGCTAAATGACCGCCAGGACATCCAAATAGTAAATCGGATATCCACTGAATGCCGCGCTTGGAGTGAAATGCATCAGATGCGGCCTACAGTGCAATTTAGTATAACCTAACCCCCTGTCTCGTTGAACAGGTGTTGTGCAACAAAGCTGTTGTTTAGACAGATATAACTATTAGATTATACTTGCATTCCCGAAGGCGCGGGGATTCTGGGCGAAGATGCACCAGGGCGATCGTTCTATCGAAATAAAGTGCATCAAACGCAAAAAGCCACGTCCGAAGACGTGGCTTTAATTGCGTTGGCGGGAAGTACGGGGCTCGAACCCGCGACCTCCGACGTGACAGGCCGGCGCTCTAACCAAACTGAGCTAACTCCCCAGGCAAGCGTTCGCGTTTGTTTCCGCTCGCGTGCGTTGCGGGGATTAGTATACACAGAAGTCTGTCCGGTGCGCAACAACTTTTTGAAAAATTTTTTTGAGTGCCTCCGGGAGGGTCTCCGGGGCCGAGGGCGGGGGTTAAGTTTGCTGCTCTGCAGTCCTGCGCAAGACGGAAAGCACATTAAGTGCTTTCCTTTGCGTGCGGAACTCGCGACAAACTTAACCCCCGCCCTCGGCCCCGGAGACCCTCCCTGCCGCCACATTGTTCAAAGACTTTGTTGCTCGCCGCTTCGCGGTTCGGAATCCCCGTCCTCCGTGGCGGGGTTGTCTTAGATTCTTGTTGAACTTCTGCCTTTGGCTCAAATGGAAACGGGAGATGCGTTTTGCATCCCCCGTTTTTGTTGCGGTTAGTCTAGGTCAATAAATTTGGTACTTAGGATCTTGCCGTCTTTTACGAGCATTCTGGCCATGGTGGGGCCTCGGGTGCCTCTGGGGTAGCTGGCGCTGCCCGGGTTGAGGACTAAGCAGCGACCCACTTGGGCTTCTTTGGTTACATGGGTGTGGCCGTTGATGGCTACGTCTACGGACCCCACCGGGAGGTCTTCGCGGTAGTGGGCTACGGCGAACTTGAGGCCTTCGTAGGTAAAGAGCGCAAGACGGTCTACATCGGGACCGTAGTCGCGGTAGTAATCGTTGTTGCCCAGCACGGCCCATACGGGGGCGATGGTGCGCAGGTGCTCGTAGTCCATCTCTGACGTGAGGTCGCCGGCGTGGATGATCAGATCTGCGCCCTTGAGCTCGTCCAGGAGTTCGGGCGAAAGATAGCCGTGGGTGTCCGAGATAATGTCGATACGCTTGGCGCTTGCACTGTTCATGGGATCCCTTCCGCAAACGATTATGTCCATACATACAAAAGGCCCCACGGCTCCGCAGACAATTGGTCTACAGGGCTGCGGGGCCGGTGTGCTAAAGGCTCAGGGCTTTCTTGAGCGGTACGACGCGACGGCGCGAGACCGGTACACGTTCGTCGACGCCCGTAATACCCAGCTGGATGGCGCCCGAGGGCACCGTCTCGACGTCGGTGACGCACGCCAAGTTAACGATATAGCGACGGTGAACGCGGAAGAAGCCAAAGTCGCAGAGCTTGGCCTCGAACTGCGCCAGCGAGGTCGTCGACAAAAAGCGGTCGTCGACCGTATAGATGCAGGAGTAATCGTCCTTGGCCATGATAAAGCGGATGTCGTCCACGGGGATGAGGACCTTGCGGCCGCCCTTTTCCACCGGAATGCGCTCGATGGTCACCTTGCTGTCCGTGACAGGCTTGGCGCGCTGCATGACCTTATCGATCGCTCGGTCCAGGCGAGCTTCCTCGACCGGCTTCATCAGATAGTCGACGGCGTCCACATCAAACGCCTCGACCGCATGGTCGCTGTAGGCGGTCACAAACACGATCGCCGGCGGATTCTTGAGCTTATGCAGCGCCTCGGCAAGTTGCAGGCCCGAAGCGCCAGGCATCGAAATATCGAGAAACACGACATCGACGCGACTCTCCATAAGCATCTCGATGGCGGAGCGAACGCTCGACGCTTCTGTGATCGTACCGATCTTGCCCGTCTGCTCGAGCAAGAAGCGAAGCTCCGAACGGGCCGGGGCCTCATCATCCACAATCATCGCACGCAGCATAGGGATAAAACCTTTCGTCAACTAATTACGTCGGGCATCCGCCAACTAGCGTTAAACCCGTGACCAATTATTCTACTCTTGAATGTCGAAGATACTCTCCGACAAATCGAGATGCAGGAGCACTTTAGTGCCCTTGCCCGGCGCCGATTCGACGCGCGTATAGGAGTGCGGCCCATAAAAGCGATGAATGCGCTCCGAAATATTGTGCATGGCCACGCCGGCGCCGCCGCCCTGCGGGGAGCTGGCGTCGGGGCGGGCAGAGCGCTCGTCAAACAGCCTGGCAGCGGTACCCTCATCCATGCCCATGCCGTTGTCGGCGACGGCAATCAGAATCGCATCGTCGCCATCCTGATGCACCGTCACGTCAATCTTCAACGCGCCGGCATCACCCATGCCGTGGCGCACGGCGTTTTCGACAATAGGCTGGATTACAAACGCCGGCACCAGCGTGTCCTCGACATCCTCGGAGACATCGAAGGTCGCCAGCACGCGATCCTCGCCAAAGCGTGCCTTCTCAAACGTCAGGTAGCGCTTGGTCTGCGCGACCTCTCGCGACACGGGAATGAGCGAACCCGAGTTATCGAGCGTGGCACGGTAGAACGACGAGAACTCGCGCAGCAGCTCGCGGGCGCGAAGCGGGTCGGTGCGCGTAAACGACGCGATGGTGTTAAGCGTGTTGAACAGGAAGTGCGGGTTGATCTGCGCCTGCAGGGCGCGCACCTCGGCGCGGGCCGTGAGCTCCTTTTGCACCTCGAGCTCGTGGATGGCGAGCTGCGTGGACAGGATCTCGGCAAAACCGGAGGCAAGCGCATACTGGGTACGGTCGACGGCACGCGGGGTCTTGTAGTAGAACTTGAGCGTGCCGACGGTACGGTCACCCACCTTGATGGGCGCGATAATGCCGGCGGGAACCTGGTTGTGCGAGCCATCGGAGCCCACCACGTCCACCACGCGGTTGAACGACTGTACAATACCGTGCTCGATAACGTAGCGCGTGGCAAGCGTATGGATGGGCGAAGCGGGCAGTAGCTTTTCCTCAAACTCGCCCGCGCAGGCCAGCACGTTGTTCTCATCGGTAATGGCAACCGTCATGGCGCGTGTCTCGGGCAAAATACGCTGGCACACCAGAAGCGCCGACTTCTGCGTCAGGCCGCCTTTGATGTCCTCGAGCATGGCAGAGGCCACCGAGAGCGTCTCCTCGGTGTACTGCGAGCGCACCGAATCGGGATTGAGCGTCAAAATGATAAAGATGCACAGAAAGATGCACAGCAGCGCGCAGGCGACCACGGTCGCGATCGGCTCGATTCCAGTCGCCAGGGCAAAGACAAAGTACATCAGCACGCAAATGGCGCAGATGACGGCAATAGTGCGAAAGATTGATATTGAACTATCGCGCTGGGCGCGGCGGTCGATCATTCAGTCCCCTCCAGGATGCTGGTCAGTTGTGCGTCGCGCCAGAGCTCGTCCATGATCTTGGGCCAGAAGCTCTGGAAACGCAGATAGCTTGCGTCGTTTTGGCGCGCGTAGGTCTTGGCCTCGTCGATACCGTGGCGCCAAATGCGCAGGTATCCCTCGCGCTCGCGGGTAAACATGCTGCGGACCATGGCGGTCTTGCGCACGCGGTCGTCGAGCTCGCGCGAAATCCACGGACCCGGATAGGGCATAAGCGACGCCGCCGTGACGGGGACGAGCTCCTGCTGGTGCGCGGCAAACGTCAGCTTGGCCCGCTCGTAGTACCAACGGTACACGTCCTGCATAAAGCGTGGCGAGCGTTTCTCGGACTCGGGCGGCAGGTGGCGCACGGTCCACTCGTTATCGAACCACACGTCGTAGCCAAACATGCGCATGTTAAAAAGGTAGTCCAGGTCCTCGCCTCGGGTGATAAACGGGTCAAATGCCACGCGGGTAAAGGCGCGGGCGTGCAGGGCCATAAGACCGCCGCACACGTAGTTGGAGCGCGAGATGCGGGTGCCCGAGAGCGCCTTTTTCATCCAGCGGTTGAACTCGATGCGCTTGGTCCACCAACGATGGCAGATGCCCACCTTGTCCGTGGGAGCCAGCGGGGATCCATCGCGATCGTAGAAGTACCCGCTCTTGACCAAAATCGGCAGGCCCTGGCGCGTCTGCTGACCCAGCGCGTAGGTCGCGCGCTTCATAAAGTCGGCGTCGATGACGGTCTCATCGTCGTCCAAAAAGACAACCGCGTCGTGGCCGAGCACGGCGGCGCAGGCAAGCCCCATGTTGCGAATGGCACCGTAACCGCGAAGGCTCACGCACTCACCCGAGCCCTTGGGCGCAATCTGCGCCACACGGTCGGCAATGCGCGATGCCTGGGTATTGGTGACCACGGTGACCTTGAGCGTGGGGTGCGCGTCGACGATTTCGTGCACGCGCCTGGACACATCTGCCGTGGCAGAGATGGGGCAGACCACCAAAAGGATGATCCGCGGAATGTCGCGCACCTGCTCGAGCGAGGCAAGGCAGCGGTCGAGCTCGGGGTTGGTGGCGTTGAGCTTTGTCGAATGGTCGTAAGTGCCGGGGGCATTTGCACGGGCATCATCGCCCGCCCAATACGTTGGAATCACCACCGTGGCATTCATGCCTTGCCCTCCTTACAACACAAAAAACGGGACGCCGCCAAACACAGGCGACGCCCCGCGACCTAGCTGGTTCCATCATACCCACTTGGACTCGGCATTGTTGGATAGACGGGAATGTTTTACGTTCGGAACCCTAAAAGAGCACCGCGAGCAAGCACTATCCGAGCCGCGCTTACTGTGCCGCCTGAGCCATGCGGGACAGACGGACCAGCAACACAAAGCCAACCACCAGCAGTACGCCAATAGAAAGGACGCCCAGCGACGGGTTGCCGGTCAGCGAGGTGACAACCGATACCAGGAAGGTGCCCATAACGCTTGCGTAACGGCCAAAGATATCGAAGAAGCCGTAGTACTCGTTGGACTTTTCCTTGGGGATGATGCGGCCGAAGTAGCTGCGGCTCAGCGCCTGCACGCCACCCTGGAACAGGCCGACCAAAATGGCAAGCACCCAAAACTCAAAGGCGGTCTTTAGGAAGAACGCGGCAAAGAGCACGATGCCCATGTAGGCGGCGACGGCCACCAAGATCATATTGAGTGTGCCCACGCGACCGGCAAGCTTGCCGTAGATGATGGCGGACGGGAAGGCCACAAACTGCGTGACGAGCAGCGCCAGCACCAGCTGGGTCGAGTCGATGCCCAGGGCCGAGCCGTAGCTGGTGGCCATGGAAATGACCGTGTGCACACCATCGATGTAGAAGAAGAACGCGACCATATACAAAAGGATGGTCTTGTTGCCGGCAATCTCGCGCATAGTGTGCGCGACCTCGGAGAATACGCCGCCCACAATATGGCCGATGGTGTCCTCGGGCTTGCGCTCGCGACCGTACTTTTGCTTATAGGTGCGAATGAGCGGCAAGGTAAAGGTGAGCCACCAGGCGCCGGTGATAATAAACGACAGGCGCGTGGCCAGCATGGTGGGGATACCAAGGACCGGGCCGCCCATGATAAGCGCCAGGCAAACGATAAACGGCACGGTGGAGCCGATATAGCCCCAAGCGAAGCCCGAACTCGACACGGCGTCCATGCGCTCGTCGGTGGTGACATCGGGCAGCATGGCATCGTAGAACGTCATGGACGAGTTGAGGCCGATGGTGCACAGCACGTAGACGGTCAAAAACGCCATGGCGGACATGGGGATGGCCTGCGCAAAGCAAAGCACCAGGCCC
This sequence comes from uncultured Collinsella sp., assembly GCA_902496945.1. Classification (GTDB taxonomy): domain Bacteria; phylum Actinomycetota; class Coriobacteriia; order Coriobacteriales; family Coriobacteriaceae; genus Collinsella. Next base: position 138,842 of record CABVDE010000001.1, on the reverse strand, counting down.
GTAAGGAAAAAGCCCATAAAGAACTTGATCTTGTTGCCGGCGTAGTCGGCAAGCGCGCCCAGAATGGGCATGAGCATGGCAATGACCAGCGAAGCGATTGTCTGCGCGTTGCCCCAGGCGACCACCAGGTCGGCCGAGGAGGCACCGGTGTTGATGGCGTTAAAGTAGATGGGCACCACCGAGGTATTGAGCAGCACGAGGGCCGAATTACCCACATCGTACATAACCCAGTTACGCTCGAGCTTGGTGTATTTCATGGACAGGGCCCTTTCGTATTCGCCCGATATGCAGTTAGCTCATCGTACCCCAATTGCACATAAGCGCCGGTAAGGATTCGGTAACGGGACAGGGGGGTCATACGGACTCGCAGGGCAAAACCCCATCCCATCAACGCAGTTGCGGTGAAATAGTTCCTGTTTAGCTCTCCGAGGGCTTCATTCAGGAACTATTCCACCGCAACTTATGAGTCGGCTTGTTATTCCTCGCGGTCGAACTCCTCGTCGACGCCGAGCACGCGGCCACTGTAGTTGACGTGGTTGGTCACGGCCTCCATATCGCCCGTCTCGATGAATCGGGCTACCGTGCACTCGTAATCGACCAGCGCGCGGTCAAAGACCTCGGGGAAGCTCTCGTTCGAGACCTCGTCGGTAAATGGGTTCTTCCATGTAAGATGGCCCAGGTTGCCGGTACGCTCGGGCGGCTCGGTCGTCACGCGGTGAGCGAGGCCATCGAGCAGCGAGTAATCGTGCACCAGACCCTCGACCAGCGCAATTGCGCGTGTCTTGACCGAACCGGCCGGTTCAATGGCGCGATAGAGCAGCTGCATGTCGGCAACGGCAGCGCCGTACTCCCCCGCCGGAATATCGATTCCGTACACGCGCCCGGCGACATAGCTCATCAGCACGCCGGCCACGCGATTGATACGGTCGGTGGTAACGATCTCGCCCGCCGGCGGATAGTCGTCGACCGTGGCGCCGTCGCGCTTGATCTGCAGCATCAGCACATCCAGGTCGCTCTCGAGCACCGCATGGACTTGGCTGCCCGAATCCTCCAGCTCGGGATCGGACTCAACGATGCCAAACTGCTGCTCATAGACAAAGGGGTGGGCATTGCGGTCGAGCACATAGTGCGACAGCAGGCCCAGCGCAAAGGCGCGACCCAGGTTGGCATCGCGCGGCAGCAGGTGCGAGACGCCGTCGCGCAGGCACGAGAACTGGCGCGACATGCGCGAGCGGTGCATAACCTGCGCCAGCAGCGTGCAGTCGGAAACGCGCGGCGTCAGGATGTGAAAGAAAAACGGGTCGGGACCCTGGTTGCCCAGGATAAAAGCAATGCGCTCCTCGTCGGACGTAATAACGCCCTGCGGCAGACGCTCGATGCTTTCCTCTCCAAATAGATGATGGGTGATAAGCGCAGGCATAGCGATCCTTTCGATTTCATTCGATGCCACCCATTATGCCCATCGCGCGGCCATGCCAAACCCGCGTCGGCAAACGATGGCATGCAGACTGCAGCCAGTCTTTTCCACTGCCCACGCCTTCTCCACTGCGGCCCCGATATGGAGCAGGGGTTATCGTTTAATATCAACATGTGCACCTCGCACCCAATTCCCGTCATACCATCTAATGAACAGGCAGCGCTTGCCTCGCATCCATTAAACAGCCTCACGTCACACGGAGACACCCATGATTACAGTCGCCGATATTTTGGCCCTACCGGCATTTGAGCAAATCAACCTAGTCGCGCCTATCAAAGACGCCGGAGAACACCGCGTCTACAACGTCGGCATCCTAGATTGCCCTCCCTCGATCAACGGCTACGACGCGTACATGCCCGGCGAGTTCATCCTCACCAATCTAGGCTTTTGCTACGATGACCCCGCCCTCTCCGACGCGTCGCTCATTGCCATGATCGAGCGGCGCGTCGCAGCCATTGCGGTCAAACGCGTGTACTCGCCTTGCTTCACCGATGCAGTCGCCCGAGCAAGTGTGCGTATGGGTGTCCCGGTGTACCTCTATTCCGGTGCTTACCACGAACGCGTCGCTTTCGAATCGCTCAATCTCCTTCAACGCGATCTTGACGCATCTGACAAAAGCGATGCCGTTGATCAGTTCTTGGTGGGAAGATCGAAGTCTCAAGTACGGCAAGAAATCAACAAACTGGCAGGTCTTACCGGCTCGACGATGCGTTGCATCGCCATCTCGGCTGAAAAGGATGACCGATGCTCACTGTACGCAATTCAAGATACACTTAATGATTTTCTCAACTCGTTTCGTCAGCGGCACGAAGAGGTCCAAAACGCTTGCGCATTTCGATACCACGACGCACTACTGGTTTTTGTCTCGTACGCTATCGATGAACAGCATGATGACATCTTCCATGACCTGGAGAATGCGATTCGAGGCGTTGGCGTCAACTATTATGGCGTGGGCGACCTAGTACCCTTGGGCGAGGCTGATATCTCTATTCGCCAGGCAACTATCCTGCTCAACGAAGCCCATCTGCGTGGAACACGCAGACTCGAGTGGTCGGACCTGTCAATGGACGCCTTCTCGTACGCGGCTCAGACCAACCCCATGTTCGAGCGCACCGCACGGGGCTTCCGTAGCCGTATCGAAAAATATGACGCACAAAACTCTACCGAACTAGTCCAGACGGCACGCGCCTTTGTGCACTGCAGCGGCGATATCGTCGACACCGCTAAGCACCTGCATCAACACCCCAACACCGTCCGATACCGTCTGCGGCGTATTCGCACACTCCTCGACATGAGCGACTCACGCGATCGCGAGTTACTCGTCTTCCTTTCGCTTGCATTCCTCAACAGATAAAACAAGCTGAGCCAAATCGTTATATCTCACAAAATGACTCTGAATATGCCTAAATGATTGGCCATACAAGTCCTCAATCGCTCCTAAAACCTGTTCATTTGTAAATAGTGACAAATAGACCCCTAGAAGACTTTGAGTTGGCACCAAAGACGCGACATCTTGGCGCTCCTAGACTTTGAGTCATGGATTCGACGTGCCGCTGCACCGGCACCCGATAACAGGTATCGATGCCCCAACCGGGGCGAACGAAACGCCTGACCTGTCTGGAGGGGCCCGCGCGGGCGTCCGTCGGGGATAGGGCAAGAACCGATGAAAGGGGACAAACTATGACTGAATCGGTTTTCCAGGGTCGCCACCTGCTCTCCACGAGGGACTACACCAAGGACGAGCTGATGTGGCTCATCGGCTTCGCCGAGCACCTCAAGGACCTCAAGAAGCGCAACATCCCGCACCGCTACCTCGAGGGCAAGAACGTCGCGCTCCTCTTCGAGAAGACCTCCACGCGCACCCGCGCCGCCTTCACCACCGCCTGCATCGACCTGGGCGCCCATCCGGAGTACCTGGGCAAGGGCGACATCCAGCTGGGCAAGAAGGAGACAGTCCTCGACACCGCCAAGGTGCTCGGCTCCATGTTCGACGCCATCGAGTTCCGCGGCTTCAAGCAGGATCACGTCGAACAGCTCGCCAAGTATTCCGGCGTCCCTGTGTGGAACGGCCTCACCGACCGCGAACACCCCACCCAGATGCTGGCCGACTTCATGACCATCAAGGAGCACTTCGGCGAGCTCGAGGGCCTCACGCTCGCCTACTGCGGCCAGGGTCGCAACAACGTCCAGAACTCTCTCATGATCACCTCCGCCATTCTGGGCGTGAACTACGTCAACGCCACACCCAAGGAGCTCGAGCCCGACCCCGAGATCGTCGCCCTCGCGCAGGAGTTCGCCGCCGAGTCCGGCGCCACCATCCGCGTCACCAACGACCCCGTGGACGCCGTCCGCGGCGCCGACGCCGTCTATACCAACGTCTGGGCGGCCATGGGCGAGGAGTCCCAGTTCGCTGAGCGCGTCCGCCTGATGTCCCCGTTCCAGGTCAACGCCGAGCTCGTCTCCCACATCGAGAACCCCGACTGGATCTTCCTGCACTGCCTCCCGGCCTTCCACAACGCCGAGACCGAGTACGCCGCCAAGATCAAGGAGGAGCACGGCATCGAGGCGATGGAGTGCACCGACGACGTGATCTACAGCGAGCACTCCCGCTGCTTCGAGGAGGCCGAGAACCGCATGCACACCATCAAGGCCATCATGGCCGCGACCCTCGGCAACCTCTATATCCCGCGCGTCTAGCCGCGCCACGGACCGACCGCACGCCGCGACCCGCCCCCTCCGGGCCGCGGCGCCTCATGTAAGGAAACACACCATGGCTGAAGAAATTAAGGAAAAGACGGCGAAGAAGAAATTCCAGATGCCGAACACGTACGTGATCCTGTTCGCCGTCATCGCCTTCATCGCCCTCCTGACCTGGTTCGTCCCCGGCGGAGCCTACGAGCTCTCCGAGGGCGGCGACGCCATCGCCGGCACCTACCACGTGGTCGAGAGCAACCCCCAGGGCCTCTGGGACATCTTCATGGCACCCATCACCGGCATGCTCGGTGGCGGCACAGTCTCCGGCGCCATTTCCATCTCCCTCACCATCATGCTGTTCGGCAGCTTGCTCGAGATGATGGATCGCACTTGCGCCCTCAAGACGGCCATTAAGCGCATCACCATAGCCAATCAGAACAACATGCATGCGCTCATCGCCATCCTCGTTATCCTAATGGCCTTCTTCGGCACACTCGAAGGCGCCTATGAGGAAGGCATCGTCTACTTCCTGATGTTCGTGCCCGTCATCCTGGCACTCGGCCTCGATACGGTCACCGCGATCATGATTGTCGTCCTCGGCACCCAGATCGGCTGCCTCTCCTCGATCATCAACCCGTTCTCCACGGGTATCGCATCGGGCATCGCCGGCATCTCCCCCGGCGAGGGCATGATTCCCCGCATCGCGATGTTCGTCATCTTCACCGGCCTTGTCATCCTTCTCATCTGCCGCTATGCCGACAAGATCAAGGCGCATCCCGAGAAGTCCGTCCAGTTCTTCCGCCGCGAGCAGGACCTCAAGGAGTTCCCCGCCGCCGACGACGAGGACCTCACCCTCACTGGTCGTCAGAAGGGCGCGCTCGTACTGTTCGTACTCACCTTCGCTTTTATGATTGTCGGCTTGACTCCCTGGACCTCTCTCAATCCCGAGTGGACATTCTTCGAGGACTTTACCGCCTGGATCGCCGCCACCCCGGTCCTGCGCAACATCCTGGGCACCGACATCACCGCCTTCGGGAATTGGTACTTCCCCGAACTCTCGATGATCACCCTGATCATGGTCATCCTTATCGGCGTGGTTATGCGCTATGACGCCGACGCCATCATCGACACGATTCTCAAGGGCGCTTCCGGCCTGGTCTCCACCGCCTTCGTCGTGCCGCTGGCCCGCGGCATCCAAGTCGTCATGGACAACGGCCAGATCACCCCGTCCATCCTCAACATGTGCGAGAACGCGCTTGCCTCCCTGCCGCCCTTCGCCTTCGTCGTCGTCGCCCTGGTCTGCTACTTCCTCATCGCCTGCCTGATCCCCAGCTCCACCGGTCTGGCCGCCGCCACCATGGGCATCATGGGCACGCTGTCCACCTTCGCCGGCGTCGACGTCTACATCATGGTCATCATCTACCTCATGGCGCTCGGCCTGGCCAAGATGATCACCCCGTGCTCCATCGTCGTCATGACGTGCACGGCCGCGGCGCACATGAGCTACGGCGACTGGGTCAAGAAGATCGCCCCCATCGTCGCCATCCTGTTCGCCGCCTGCTGCGCCTTCCTCTGCGTCCTCGTGATGCTCTAGGCGCCCTCCCCCGCGGGGATTCTCGCGCGGCGGGCAAGCCCCTCCGTTTTTCCCGCCGCGCGCATTCCACCTAAGGTATGTAAGGTCTTACAGAAAGGAACCTGCCATGTCTGAAGAGAAAATCTACGTCTCCAACGCCACCAATCCGCTCAAAAAGGTCATGATGTGCTCGCCGAAGTACTACACCTTCAACGGCATCAACGTCATCACTTCCGAGTGGATGAAGAAGGGCGACACCGAGCAAAACGACATCATGGTCAAGGAATGGCAGATGCTCGTTGACGCCTACAAGGATAACGGCATCGAGGTCGTCGAGGTCGAAGCTAACCCCAAGTACGAGGTCATGACCTTTGCCCGCGACTACGGCTGCATGATCAAGGAAGGCGCCGTCATGGGCCACTTCCGTCATCCGGTCCGCCAGATCGAGGCCCAGTCCTATGAGGCAAAGCTCAAGGAGATGGGTGTCCCCATCGTCGCCCGCGTTAACGCAGGCTGCATGGAGGGTGGCGACTTCTGGATGATCGATGAGCATACGCTCGCCTGGGGCATGGTCGATCGTACCGATGAACAGGGAGTCGCCAGCCTCCGCCATCAGCTCGAGAAGTTTGGCTATACCGTCGTTGGCGTTCCCTGCCCGCCCGACAACCTGCACCTCGACATGATCTTTAACATCGTCGCCCCCCAAGTTGCACTCGCCTGCATTGACCAGCTGCCCTATAACTTCCTGCAGATGCTCAAGCGCCGCGGCTTTGAGCTCATCCCCGTCGCCAGTGAGGATATGTACAAGCACGGCTGCAACGTCCAGTGCATCGGCAACAACAAGGTCATCGCCATCGAGAAGAACAAGCACATCAACGACAAGATGCGCGCCCTGGGCATCGAGGTCATCGACGTGCCGCTCGACCAGATTCTGCACGCCGGTGGCGGTCCGCACTGCCTGACCCAGCCGATCGAGCGTCCGTAGTCCGAACGTTTCGCCTGGACAGTTTGTCCGAGCCTCTCATGGGGCGCCGCTCTGCTGGATTCCGGCGCAGCGGCGCCCCTTTTTACCCACAAGCCCCTCAAAGGGGAAAGGAAACACCCATGAAGATCCTGATCAGCGATTATGCCGAGAGCATGATGCCCCAGCACGACCTCGAGACTGAGACCCTCAAATCCCATCTGGGTGAGGATATCGATGTTGAGGTCTACGCGTATACCGACGAGGCGCGCGAGGAGTTTTATGAGCACCTTGCCGACGCCGACGCCCTGCTCACTGCGTTCATCAAGGTAGACAAGGAAGCGTTCGAGCACGCCCCCAAGCTTAAAGTTATCGCCATTAACGCAACCGGCTACGACAACGTCGACATGGACGAGGCTACCGCGCGCGGCGTCGGAGTCTGCCCCGTCGGCGAGTACTGCACCTGGGATGTTTCCGAAAGCGCCATCGCCTACATGTATGCCCTCAACAAGAACTTTAAGTTCTACATCGGGCAGATCGAGCAAGAGCATCGCTGGGACTACGCGGCGGCGCCCGAAGTCCCTCGCCTAGAAGACCAAACGCTCGGCATCTTTGGCTTTGGAAAAATCGGCAAGTGCACCGCCCGCAAAGCCAAGGGCCTCGTCAAGCGCATTGTGTCCAACGACCCGTTTATCGATCAGGATCTCTTTGAGCAAAACGGTGTTGAACAGGCAGAAATCGATGAGGTATTGGCCGAGGCCGACATCATCATCAATCATATGAACCTCAACGAGACGAACTACCATTACTTTGATGCCGAGAAGTTCGCCAAGATGAAGAAAAAGCCGATCGTGATCAATCTGGGCCGTGGCCTCTGCATGGACGAGCCCGCTCTTATCGAGGCGCTCGACTCGGGCCAGATTCGCGCATTTGGCGCCGATGTGCTCTACGACGAGACCCCCGACCTTGCCAATCATCCGCTCGTCGGCCGCGACAACGTGATTATCACGCCGCACTCCGCGTTCTATTCGTCTTCATCGTTGCGCGACCTCATGATCTTCCCGTGCAACAACATCGGTCATTTCCTAAAGGGTGAAAAGGACCAGCTTTTCAAGCTGGTTAACGACGTTCCCGTCGCAAACGTGCTGTAGGAGTCCAAACGGTTTCCAAAACATGTGGCCCAACGGGATGAAGGTCTGACCTTCATCCCGTTTTATTGCTCCCCCCTATCGCTAAAGCGACATACAGTCACCACAAACCTAAATAGCAGGGGCCACAAGACCAACAGCAAAGGGATCTTTAGGGGATAGTCCTTTAAAGTACCTGCATATATATGCAATAACGTATATCGCATTGTACGTTTACCGATAGGTCGGCTCGTTTGCGGAATACATGCCGCCAAAGACGTTCTCACATACTCCCCAGATGATACCATTGATATGTGATGCACGTATTATTAAACGCATCGCTTCCCCGACATGAAGGGTGCAGCCTTCAAGTCGACAACAGAGTCAAGACCTCACCACTAAATTTAGAGGCGCATCCCCCTCGCGGGGACGTGTTTCGTCGTGAAGGAGCTCGGTATGTTCGATAAGGCTGCCGCATCTGGCAAAGAGCGCAAGCCACGCCAGATGCCATCATCTTTTACCATCCTCTTTGGCTGCCTGCTGCTCGTGGCCATCGCCTCGTGGGTCGTTTCGTCATTTAGTCCCGATGTGCAGGCTGCAACTCTTGGCAACTTTATGGCCTCCCCCTTCTTGGGCTTCGAGAGCGCCATGCAGGTCTGCGTGTTCATTCTTGTGCTCGGCGGCTTTTTGGGCGTCGTCCAAAAAACGGGCGCACTCGACACCGGCATCGCCGTGCTCGTCCGCAGGCTGGGCAGCAACGACCTGTTGCTCGTCCCCGTTCTCATGCTCGCTTTTGGCATCTGCGGATCCACATACGGCATGCTCGAGGAATCCGTCCCCTTCTACCTGCTCCTGGCATCGGTCACGTTTGCCATGGGCTGGGATCCGCTCGTAGGATGCATGGTCGTCCTGATGGGCTGCGGCCTTGGCGTTTTGGGGTCGACGGTCAACCCGTTTTCGACCGGACTCGCACTCGATGCTCTCAAGGCGTCCGGCATCCCCTATGACCAGGGACTCATGATCGGTATCGGCCTGGCAATGTTCGCCATTGCCGAGATTTCGGGCATCATTTTTGTCATGCGGTATGCCAAGCGCGTTCGCGCCGACCGCGCCGCCTCATCGCTCACCCCCGAGGAATGGAAGACCGCAGAACGCCTCTACGGCGATAAGGACGGCGATTCCGCCGAGGACACGCACGTCGAGCTTTCCAAGATTCAAAAGCGCGTTCTTGTTCTCTTCGCCCTCACGTTTGTCGTCATGATTATCGGCTTTATTCCGTGACAGACGTTCGGAGTTGGCCTATTTGATATCGGCGCCACAGGCGATGACCTCAGCACCGCATGGAGCGCGCTTTTGACCGGCCTACCGCTTGGCCAGTGGTACTTTACCGAATGCGGCATCTGGTTCTTCACGATGACGATCATCATCGGCAAGGTTGCCGGCATGCAGGAGAAAGAGCTCGTCGATACTATCCTTCATGGCTGTGCCGACCTGGTTTCCGTCGCGCTCGTCGTCGCCGTTGCCCGCGGCGTCTCCGTACTCATGTCCATCACCGGACTCGACGTGTGGATCCTCACCAACGCCGCCAACGCGCTCGCCGGCGTATCCGCCGCAGTGTTCGCGCCGCTCTCGTACGCCCTGTACTTTGCGTTATCCTTCTTGATCCCCTCGAGCACCGGCATGGCAACCGTTTCCATGCCCATCATGGGACCGTTGGCGGCATCGCTGGGCTTTGCCCCCGAAGCCATGATCGCAATCTACCTCGCCACACATGGTGTCGTAGCCATGATTACTCCCACTTGTGGATCCATCATGGCCGGTCTCGAGCTTGCTCAGGTAAGCTACGCAACTTACATCAAGACGGCCGCCAAATACATGGCCTTGCTTACCGTGATTACCGTTTCGTTTGTCACCGTTCTAATGCTCGTTTTGTAATCGCCAGGTACATTGCATATCGCATCTTTAGAAAGGGGCTCACAGAGCCCCTTTCTCTTAGCTCGATGATGAACTCTAGGCGCTGTACTTGTTTGGCTCGCCGAAGGTGCCGGCCTCGACAATCCAGCCGTCCTTCATGATGACGTCCATGTTGTCGGTGTTGAGCACGTGGATGTCGGCGGCGACGTCACCGTTGACGACCAGCAGGTCGGCGCACTTGCCGGCCTCGATGGAACCGGTCTCGTCCTCGATGTGGCACATCTTGGCACCGTTGAGGGTGGCGCAGGTGATGGTCTCGACCGGGGTGAAGCCGATCTTGTCGACGAACTCGTACATCTCCTCGATGGAGCAGGTGCCGTACGGGGTGACGAAGGAGAAGGAGTCAGAGCCGATCGTCATGACGACGCCGCGCTTCTTGGCCTCGCGCAGGCAGTCGTAGTTGCGCTGCAGCTCCTTCTCGACCAGGGTACCCTCGTACTTGTCGTGCAGCTCGGGGACGTAGACGGGAGGATAGGTGGCGTACCAGGTGGGCAGGAAGGCGATCGTCGGGGTGAAGAAGGTGCCCTGCTCGGCCATGAGGTCCATGGTGCACTCATCGATATCGAAGCCGTGAATCAGCTGCTCGCAGCCAAAGCGAACGGAATCGTAGGCGGCGGCGTGGTTGTTGTAGCAGTGGCTCCACACGGGGATACCGACCATCTTGGCCTCTTCGACCACGGCCTGGATCTCCTCGGAGCAATAGTGCTGGTCGCGACCGGAGTCCCAGCGCCAGATGCCGCCACCGGTAGCCCAGATCTTGATGGCATCGGGGTTCTCGCGCAGGCGACGACGGACGGCCTTGCGCAGATCCCAAGGACCGTCGACCTGGTCGCCCCAGGGATGGGATTCCTTGTTGAGCTCCTGGGTGCAGTGGTGGGAGTCACCGTGACCGGCAACACGGCAGAAGCCGAGGCCGGTGGCCAGAACGCGCGGACCCTTAAAGACGCCCTTGTCGATGCAGTCGCGAATCTGGATACCAAAGCGGCCGATCTCACAGACGGTGGTGAGGCCGTGGGTGAGGCAGTCGTAGGCCTGCTTGACGGCGACGGCCTGCTTCTCGAGGAGCGGCTGCATGACCCAGTCGGTGTCATCGTCGGTCAAGTTGCCCGAGAAGTGCAGGTGGGTGTCGATCAGGCCGGGAAGGACGGTCTTGCCGGCGGCGTCGATGACCTCAACGCCCTCGGGAAGGTCCTGCATGGCACCGGCGTACTCGATCTTGCCGTTGTCGTCGACGAGAACGAGGGAGTTCTCGACCGGCTCGGCACCGGTACCGTCGATGAGCTTGCCGCCAACGATTGCATACTTAGTGGACATGGTTCCTCCTTATGGATCCATATAGTGGGCGAGGCCGTGTTGGGTTAAGGCCTCACAAAGCTACCCAAGTGGTGCCAGGTTCGGTGCGCGAAAGAGAGGGTACCGCGCACCTGATCCACCCCGGCTCGGCGTTACTTATTACGGGAATTGGTGAAGGCCATGAGGCCCAGGCCAACGACCAGCCAGCCAATCACGATGCTCCACTCCACCATGTTGAGGGAGGCAGGAGAGAACGGGATTACGAGCAGGCCGATGATGATGGCGCAGGCAGCGATAGCGAGGCAGATGCCAAACTTGCCGCCGGGCACCTCGTAGGGACGAGGCAGGTCGGGCTCGGTGAAGCGCATGCGCAGGCAAGCGAGGGCGACCATGCCGCAGGAGAAGATGAAGGCGAGAGCCGACACGTTGGTCAGAGGGATGAGCATGTTCTTGCCCAAAAACGGTCCGACGACGGTGATGACGCCCAGGACGACGCAGGCGAGCTTGGGAGCTCCGGAGCCGGGATCGACCTCGGCGAACTTCTCGGGCAGCTGGCCCTTGCGGCCCATGGCGAGCATGATGCGGCTCGTGGCGCCGTAGAAGGAGTTCATCGGACCCATGGGTCCAAGCGTGGCGATGACGAGCATGGCAAGGTACAGGAGCATGTTGATGCCCTTGAGGCAGGCGAGCGCGGGAACCGGGCTCTTGACGAACTCATGCCAGTCGAGGATGGTGCCGAACGAGTAGATGCAGACCATGTAGAAGCCGCCGGCGGCCAGCAGGGCCAGGGAGATGATCTTTCCGAACTTGTTCCAGTTGAGGCCCTCGGCTGCTTCCTCAGCCTGCTGAGGAATGGTGTCGAAACCGGCGTAGAAGAACGGGGTCAGAACCAGGACCGACACGATGCCGGCGAACAGGCTGGTGCTCTCGGTAGCGGCCTTGCCGCCGCCAGCACCGGTGACCTGGGAGAACACGGGCATGGCGTTGTCCGGCGAGCCGGTGAACAGCGAGACGCCCATGGCAAGCAGCATGCCGCAGAGCAGAGCCTTGGTCAGGAAGGCCTGGAGCTTGGCGGCCGAGCTGGCACCGCGGAAGTTGAGGAAGATGACGTAGACTGCAAAGCCGAGCGCGATCAGCGTCGGGAACAGGTAAACGTCGGCGCCCAGGATGGTGTAGAGCTTGACGGCACGCAGCCACTCAAGACCGGGCAGGCTGCCGAACATCTCGGACACGAGGGTCGAGATGGCGATGGCCTCCCACGGGCACAGGATGCCGTTGCCCAGCGCCAGGAACCAGCCGGTGATGTAGCTCAGCGTACGGCCAAAGCTGCGATCGACATACTCGACGATGCCACCCGAGATGGGGATAGCAGCCGTGAGCTCGCCGAAAACGGCTCCGACGGGCACGAGGAAAATTGCACCCAAGAGGAATGCGATCATAGCGGGAACGGGACCGCCGCCCACGACCATCCAGTCGCCAACCTGCAGGACCCAGCCGGTACCGATGATGGCACCAAAGCCGATGGTGAAGAAGTTCCAGAGCGAAAGCGTTTTCTTCATGCCGCCGTTATCTTCGACTGCAACTTCTGCGTTCTTGTCCGCCATTGTTCCCCTCCTTTCCTTTTTGACGCCCCTTGACGTCACCCCTTGCGCGGTCTGTTTTGCCGCGCGATTTTATTTCGTGGCTCTAAGATACGGCCTTGGCAAAGCAGCGCTGCTTGTAGCTCGACCGAAGGCAGAACTACAAAACGAGCGGCGCCGTTTTTGGGACGAACGGCGGGAGACGTCATTCGTCATGGACGCTTTCATCTTGTCTGCTTTTGAATACCTGTTGCCGTGACGCTTGACGCGCGGCGCGGCGACGCTCATACCATTTGTCAGGCTTTTGGCGTACATACCCATGTGTCGTGCATCTTTTTATGTAGGATAGACAAGTTACACATGAGGCAAGGTGATTCGAATGGCATACGGATACAATGACGGCGACCAACGGCCACAAAGCGTGCGCCTTGCCGGCCGCACCACGCCAACGCCCAGAAGCACCTCCGACAACGACAGCCCGCAGCGCCCCCAAGAGCAGACCGGGGCTTCTTCGCGACAACAAAGCCGTACCGTGCAGCAGTCAGATCGCGTGAGTATGAGCACACGACAACGCCAGACCGACACATCGCAGCCACGCCGCTACGATCGCTGTAAGACCGACAACTACGTTAAGCGCTCCTTTTCGCGACCTCAACGCGATCGCGGCAACTCCGCCCCTCGCCCCGCGTCGCATACTACAAGCCATGCGCTTCCGGCCCGCCGCCTACGCCTTGTGCTTTGCTCCATCGCCGCCTGCCTCGTCTTTGTGTTTTTGGGATCCTGTATCTCCCACGGATCAGCCGGTCTTGAGCCCACTGCCGAGGACAAGCTGCTTAAAGCTCCCGTCGCACCCGGTTACTCCTTTGCGTTCTCGACCCCACGCTCGCAATGGCAGGCCGGTACCATGCCCCACATCTACCAAATTGACCCCGCATGGTCGGAGCTGCCCTATGCCGGTGGCACTATTCGCGAAAACGCTTGCGGTCCTACTTGCCTCACCATGGTCTATATCTTTAAGACCGGCCACACCGATAAGACGCCGGTCGATATATGCGCACTGGCCGAAGCCGGCAACTACGCCCCCACTGGTGCCACCGAGTGGTCGTTTATGACAGGCGGTGCGTGGCAGCTGGGGCTTAACGGAACACAGCTCTATAACGATCGCGAATCGATTACCCAAGCACTTCGCTCGGGTGCGCCCGTCATCGCCGCGGTGCGCCCCGGCACGTTTACCAACGTTGGCCACTACATCGTGCTCTACGGCATCGACGATGCCAACCAGATTGGCGTCTACGACCCCAACTCGGCCAGCCGCAGCGCCCGCCGCTGGGGCGTCGTAGAAGTCCTCAACGAAGTCGAAGCCATGTGGGCCTACTACTAGGCAGCAAGCGCGGTTCTAGCCATCCGGAAAATCCGTCCCATTTCGAACGCGAATTCTGGGATACAGTTTCCCGCCGCCGATCGGCGCGGCCTTTGGGGACTGTCCCCAAGTGCCGGGTCCCCAATGACCAGGTTGATAACAAAAGCCCCGCAGTCGGAGCGGACTGCGGGGCTCATGAAGAGAGGCTAGTTTGTGGGCGCTTTGCTTAGCGCCCACGAGAGAGGCAGCAGAGTAGAGACTACTCGTGGATGCGGGTACCGGAGAGGCCGGCCATGGTCTCGGCGGCCTTGTCCAGGGCGCCGATGATGCAGGTGCGGCCCTTGCGGGAACGGGCGAACTTGATGGCGGCGCGGACCTTGGGCTCCATGGAACCCTTGCCGAACTGGCCCTCGTCGGCCAGGCGCTCGGCCTCGTCGGCGGTGATGTCCTCGAGCTCCTCCTGGTTGGGCTTGCCGAAGTTGATGGCGACATGCTCGACGGCGGTCAGCAGGAACAGGACGTCGGCGTCGCAGTCCTCGGCCAGCAGCTCGCCGCCCAGGTCCTTGTCGATGACGGCGGGGACGCCCTTGTAGCAGCCCTTGTTCTCGTAGTCGCGGACGACGGGGATGCCGCCGCCGCCGCAGGCGATGACGATGAACTCGTTGTCGAGCAGGTTGAGGATGGAGTCAGCCTCGACGATCTTCTTGGGATCGGGGGAGGCGACGACGCGACGCCAGCCGCGGCCGGAATCCTCGACGAAGACCTTGGAGGGATCCTCGGCCATGAACTCCTTGGCCTGCTCCTCGGTGTAGAAGGGGCCGATCGGCTTGGTCGGGTTCTTGAACGCGGGATCGTCGGGGTCGCACTCGATCTGGGTGACGACGGAGGCGGCGTGCCAACGCTTATAGCGCTTGTGCATCTCGCGGCCGATGCCCTGCTGCAGGTGGTAGCCGATGTAGCCCTGGGACATGGCGCCGCACTCGGGCAGCGGCATCTCGGGGGTGCCGATGGCGTCGTGGGCGGCGGCGAAGGCGTTCTGGATCATGCCGACCTGCGGGCCGTTGCCGTGGGTGATGATGATCTCGTTGCCCTGCTCGATGAGACCGAGGAGGGCGTGGGCGGTGTTGCTCACGGCCTCGATCTGCTCGACGGGGTTGTTGCCGAGGGCGTTGCCGCCAAGGGCGACGACAATACGATCGGGCTTGCCAAGAGGCTTAGACATTGCTGGAATCCTTTCTGTAAAAGGCCTACAACCCATTAATAACCCGCGTCCGTGCGATACGCGAGTTTATTAAGGTTTATATTCTCTTTATCGCTTATTTTATTCATTTTGAAAATAGTGGAACGGTGAACGGTCGTTTTTATCCGCTCAGCGTACAGAACCCCTGCTCAGACATATATACGCCATTTACGTGCAACTTTATTAAAATGCAGCGAGGATTATGTCGGATTATGCAAACTACATCTCTGCTAAACACAAAACGGACAGCGCAATATCTTACTCGCACTATACGAGATTCTATGCACTTATAGGGCGAGTATGCACCCCTGCAAAAACAAGGGGCTTTTCATCCAGCAATAGGAATAAAGATGAGCTTCGAAAAGGCAGCAAGCCCAAAGCACGGGGATAAAAGGCGGCAGCAACCAAGTCCCCAGCCCTATCCCAAAGTGAAGCGCAGATCGCAGTAAAGCCGCGAAACAGCGAAGGGGACGGAATACCCGACCAACTACGTCCTTCATCCGCCCACACAATCCAAGGACGTAGTCGCCGCAGGAACTGAGGGCTAACCTTCGCGGACATCCCGCAGGACGAAAGAACCCCCGCCGCACGTAGTGCGCAGCGGGGGTTCTTTCATGTCCGAGGACGTCTGCGAAGGTTAGCCCTCAGTTCCTGCGGCGGGAGACCTAAGCCTCGTTGTACACCGTCTTGAGCTTCAGCAGGTGCTGATAGCGATCCATGGCAGCCTGCTCGTTCTCCTTGAAGAGCTCCTCGGCGCGCTCGGGGAAGGAACGCGTCAGCGAAGCGTAACGAGCCTCGTTCATCAGGAACTCCTGATAACCGCCCGCGGGCTCCTTGGAATCGAGCGAGAACTTCTTGCCGGCAGCAGCCTCGGGGTTGAAGCGGAAGAGGTTCCAGTAACCGCACTCGACAGCCTTCTTCATCTCGGCCTGGCAGTTCTGCATGCCGCCCCTCTTGATGGAGTGCATCTCGCAGGGGCTGTAGCCGATGATGAGGGACGGACCGTCGTAGGCCTCGGCCTCGTGGATGGCCTTGAGGGTCTGAGCCGGGTTGGCGCCCATGGCGACCTGCGCCACGTAGACGTAGCCGTAGCTCATGGCAATCTCGGCCAGAGACTTCTTCTTGGTCACCTTACCGGCAGCGGCGAACTGAGCGACCTGGCCCAGGTTCGAGGCCTTGGAGGCCTGACCACCGGTGTTGGAGTACACCTCGGTATCGAAGACGAAGACGTTGACGTTGTGGCCGGAAGCCAGGACGTGGTCCAGTCCACCGAAGCCGATGTCGTAGGCCCAGCCGTCGCCGCCGAAGATCCAGAAGGACTTCTTGGTGAGGTAAGCCTTGTCGGCGAGGATTGCCTTGGAAGCGTTGCAGCCGCACTTCTCGAGCTCGGCAACGTAGGCAGCGGCAGCGGTCTTGGATGCCTCAACGTCATTGACGGAGTCAATCCAAGCCTGGCCGGCGGCCTTGAGCTCATCGGACGGGCCTTCGGCAGCGATGATGTCCTGGGTAGCGGCGATCAGCTTGCGCTGAACGGCCTCGTAGCCAACAGCCATGCCCAGACCGTGCTCGGCATTGTCCTCGAACAGAGAGTTGTTCCACGCCGGGCCGTGACCGTCCTTGTCCTTGCAGTAAGGAGCGGTGGCAGCGGGGTTGCCCCAAATGGAGGAACAGCCGGTGGCGTTGGAGATGAACATGCGGTCGCCGGCGACCTGGGTCACCAGACGTGCATAGGCGGTCTCGGCGCAGCCGGCGCAGGAGCCCGAGAACTCCAGGTAGGGCTGCTTAAACTGGCTGCCCTTGACGTTGGCCGCGATGAGTTCCTTCTTCTCAGAAACGTTCTCGACCATGTAGTCCCAAATAGGCTGCTGGTCTATCTCCTGCTCGGCGGGAACCATCTCGAGGGCACCCTTGGGGCAGACCTTGGCGCAGTTGGTGCAGCCCATGCAGTCGAGCGGGGACACGACGATAGCGAACTTCATGCCCTTGGCCTTGGGGCCCATAGCGTCGAGCGTGCGGGTAGCCTCGGGCGCGGCGGCAGCCTCGTCCTCGGTCATCGCGAACGGACGGATGGTGGCATGCGGGCACACATAGGCGCACTGGTTGCACTGGATGCACTTGGTCTCGTCCCAGTGAGGAACCATAACGGCGACGCCGCGCTTCTCGTATGCGGAGGCGCCCAGCTCAAACTGGCCGTCAGCGCAATCGACGAAGGCGGAAACAGGCAGGCTGTCGCCGTCCATGCGATCGATGGGCTCGAGCAGGTTCTTGACCTGCTGGGCGATGGCGGACTTGGTCTCCTCGGAGAGCTCGACGGGGGCGGCGTCCTCGGCGGTAGCCCAGTCGGCCGGAACCTCGAACTTACGGAAGGCGGTAGCGCCGGCATCGATAGCCTTGTGGTTGGCGTCGACGATGGCCTGGCCCTTCTTCATGTAGGACTTGGTGGCCGCGTCCTTCATGTACTGCAGGGCGTCCTCGGCGGGCAGGACTTTGGCAAGCGCGAAGAAGGCGGACTGGAGCACCGTGTTGGTGCGCTTGCCCATGCCGACCTTGGCGGCCAGGTCGATAGCGTCGATCAGGTAGACGTTGACGTTGTTGTTCGCGATGTAGCGCTTGGCCACGGCGGGCATGTGCTCGGCGAACTCCTCGTCGCTCCACTGGCAGTTGACCAGGAAGGTGCCGCCCGGCTTGACGTCGCGGACCATCTTGAAGCCCTTGACGATGTAGCTGGGGTTGTGGCAGGCGACAAAGTCGGCCTTGGTCACGTAGTACGGCGAGCGGATCGGGGAATCACCAAAGCGCAGGTGCGAGACGGTGACGCCGCCGGTCTTCTTGGAGTCGTACTGGAAGTAGGCCTGAACGTACTTGTCGGTGTGATCGCCGATGATCTTGATCGAGTTCTTGTTGGCGCCGACGGTGCCGTCGCCACCCAGACCCCAGAACTTGCACTCGATGGTGCCGGGGGCTGCGGTGTTGGGCGCATCCTCGGCCTCGGGCAGGCTCAGGTTGGTCACGTCATCGACAATGCCGATGGTGAACTCGCGCCTGGGCTCGTCGGCCTTAAGCTCCTCGAAGACAGCGAACGCGGATGCGGGAGGCGTATCCTTGCTGCCCAGACCGTAGCGGCCGCCGACGACCTTGATGCCCGTCTTGCCGGCCTCGTAGAGAGCGGAGACGACATCCTGGTAGAGCGGCTCGCCGATGGAACCCGGCTCCTTGGTGCGATCCATGACGGCGATCTTCTGGACGGTCTCGGGGAGAACGTCGACAAAGTGCTTGATGGAGAACGGACGGAACAGGCGAACCTTGACCAGGCCGACCTTCTCGCCGTGAGCATTGAGGTAGTCGATGACTTCCTCGAGCACGTCGCAGAAGGAGCCCATGCACACGATGACACGGTCAGCATCGGGAGCGCCGTAGTAGTTGAACAGGCCGTAATCGGTGCCGAGCTTCTCGTTGATCTTCTTCATGTAGCCCTCGACGACGGCGGGAAGCTCGTCGTAGACCTTGTTGCAGGCCTCGCGGTGCTGGAAGAAGATGTCGCCGTTCTCGTGGCTGCCGCGGGTATGCGGGTGCTCAGGGTTGAGCGCGTGATCGCGGAAAGCCTGGACGGCGTCCATGTCGCACATCTCGGCCAGATCCTTGTAGTCCCACATGGCGACCTTCTGGATCTCGTGGCTGGTGCGGAAGCCATCGAAGAAGTTAAGGAACGGGGTCTTGCCCTCAATGGCGGCAAGGTGAGCCACCGGCGAGAGGTCCATGACCTCCTGGACGTTGCCCTCGGCAAGCATGGCGAAGCCGGTCTGGCGACAAGCCATGACGTCGGAGTGATCACCGAAGATGTTCAGGGCGTGCGAAGCGACGCAACGCGCGGAGACGTGGAAAACGCCCGGGAGCTGCTCACCCGCGATCTTGTACATGTTGGGGATCATCAGGAGCAGACCCTGAGAAGCCGTGTAGGTGGTGGTCAGAGCACCGGCACCCAGCGAACCGTGAACGGTACCGGCTGCACCCGCCTCGGACTCCATCTCGACGACCTTGACCGGGGTGCCGAAGATGTTCTTGCGACCCTGGGCAGCCCACTGGTCGACATGGTCGGCCATCGGGCTGGACGGCGTAATGGGATAGATTCCCGCTACCTCGGTGTACGCATACGAAACATATGCGGCCGCCTCGTTGCCGTCCATAGACTTAAACTTACGCGCCATATACCCCTCTCCTCTCATATAGGTATACAGGCCCCGGCGATCGCCGGGATGTTGGCGTGATGGGATTTACGCTGTTGCTTCCAATCATCTGGCAGGCAGACTCAGCAGCAGGCACATGGCGTGGAGAGAAGGCATGCCGAGGCGAGGGGCGCTGGCGCGCACCGCAGGCCCAGCTATCCGTCTTGCACATGACCGAGCGCCGCAAAGGCCGCATGCCGGATGCTCCCGGGCACGCCCCGGCGATGGGAAGCGCCCGCAACGGAAATCCGCATGCGGGTTTATTGTACCCCGCCGTCAAGTCTAATTTCGGCAAATATAGGTGGCCGGTAAAGGTTTACCTCGGGTGACCACCAGGGGTCGATGAGATAGCGCCGAGGAGGATGGCGTAGGTAGTGGATTCGCCGAGCTTGAGCTCGTCGCCGGGATTGAGTTGGGCGGAACGGCCGGGCTCGACCTGAATGCAGACGCGCGTGGCCCCGTTTACCACCACGGTACCGTTGGTGGACGACAGGTCCTCGACGTGCCAGACATTCTGCGCATCGCACCAGATGTGGGCATGGCGGGCCGAGACATCGTCGCCGACGTCGGTGATGTCGCCCTCCCCCGTAGCCAGCGCGCCGATCTCGACGCCCTGCTCGCTCGGCTGAACCCAGCGCGGGGCACTCACGACAAAGCTGTTTTGTATGCGCAGCAGGCCCAGGGGGTGCGCCGGGGCGGGCTCGCGTTCGCCCGCAAACGGCGACATGCCCAACGAACGCGGTGTCGACGTGGCCCCACCGCAACTCGCGTGCGCATAGTCGATAGCGTAGGTCACCGATGACCGCACGTCCGCAGAGCAACCGACGGCGACAAACAACACCAGCACAGCCTCGGCACGCTCGGCGGGCGCAAGTTCCGCCGCCTGCGACAAGCGGTCGAGCGCGTTGCGGTAGAGATTCGTATCCTGATGGCACTCCTCAAGAGCCCGCACCATGGGTTCGCCGGCAGACCCGCACACCATGTTGGTCACCGCCGTGGCATCCATGGGATTGCGGTGGCGCAGAGCCAGATGCGACATGATGCGCGCCGCCGAGGTACCGTAATCGGCAAAATAGCGCTGCTGCAGCGTGCCGACCGGAGCACGGACGATAAAGCGCGAAACCCAGGAACGGTCGGCAGCTCGACTCTGCGGACTGCGGCCGTCGGCAAGCGGACGGGACGAAAGCACCAAGCCGCACAGCTCGATATGGCTCAGATGCGCCGCGCGCTTAAAGATGTCAAACATGGCCCCGCACGGAGTGAGCTCAACTTGAGATGCCATGGCCTAGGCCTCCTTGGTCGTAGAAATAGAATCGGACGATACTTCGACAGGTCCGCCAAAAGTACGGGCAGCTGCGGCTCCACCGGCAAGTGGGGTCGCCATCTTGGCTTTTGTGCGTCGCGGTGCCGAAACGGGAAGTTCAAAGGCAAAGCCCATCGCAAGCAAAAACCACGTAAGCGCATAGGTTGCGATCAGGGCGGCAACAAGACCACCCACCACGGCACGCTGGGAAAACACGGTGCATGCCGCCAGCACCAGCACCGGAACCTCGCAGGCAGATAGTGTCAACACGCCATGCAGGAACCCCAAACGACGGCTGTGCGACAAAGCCCCCACGGCAACACCCGCCGCCCCCGGCAACGCTAGCGCCAGCGCGGCGATAATACCCGGCAGCGGACCGGACCACGCAAGAGGACCCATGTCCACCGTCACGCGGGCGCCCGACGCCAGCAACGCGGCCGAAACCACGACCACAGCCCAAACTACGCCACAGACGACCGCCGCGCCGACCATCAGCGCGCGACGAACCGCGCGGCCGGACGCATCCATGGGGCACGGCGTGAGCGGCTCGCCGCGGAGCGAACGACCGACATTTTGCGCATAGTGGTCACAAAACGCCGAGAGCGCTGCCTCGACCGCCGCCGGTTCGGGACGATCCTCCTGGTGGCTGGACAGGCAGGCCATCACCACGTCGAACAGCTGCGCATCGACAAACGCCAGCGCATCGCGCAGTTCCTCGGAATCCGGCTCGAGACCCAGCTGCTGAGCCTGCTCGGCTGCGGCAAGCGCCACATCGGGCTCACGCCGAAGCAGACAAGTCAGATCGCAGCCGGGCGCATGGGCACCAATGGGATAGTCGGGCCGCATGTCCATCTTGAGACGATAAGGGCTGGCGATGTCGCGTGTCTTTTTGCGCGAACCCGAGGCGCCCGAAGTGCTCGGCGCGACTTCGTATGGCGCGACGCCGGCAATGAGCTCGTAAACCGTGCTTGCCGCCGCATAGACGTCGATTGCCGGCGACATGCGCAAAGCGCGCAGGTCGACAATATCATCGGTAAGCATCTCGGGCGGGGCATAGGCTACCGTCGCTCGACGCAGCGTTGCATAGCGCTCCGTAAAGGACGCCTTGCCACCGGCTCCCGTCACGGCAGAAGCGGGCTCGAGCGCCAAGGAAGAGCCAAAGTCGATCAAGCACAGGTCAAAGGTGCCCTCGGCAAGCTGCCGGTCAAGCGGCAAGCGCACCGTACGCACCATAATATTAGCGGGAGAGATGTCGCGATGGACAAAGCCCTCCCCCACCAGGCTCATACGGCAGAGCAGATCGAACAGGTCGCGACCCAGACGCGCCGCCACAAGCGGCGACAGGCGTCCGGCCTCGTCCACGGCAAGTCGCGAGCGCAGGCGCGCCAGGGTCTCGCCCTCGACCCATTCCATAACGATCGCGGGTACACCATCGACCTCGCCCCACCCATACAGGCGCGGAAAACCCTTAAGGCCCGAAAGGGCGCGATGGCATTCATATTCTTCGCGAAACGCCGCCTTGAACTTGGTGACCAGCGCCTCATGGGCAGCGTCGTCGTCAAACTCATCGCGCGTTGGCAAGATGAGCTGCTTGAGCGCCACGGCCTCGCCCCGCACATTAACGGCACGCGTCACGCGGCCGATGCCGCCGCGGCGCATGGTGGCGTCGTCGGCAAACAGCATCGTGAAACGGCGCAGGTAGGCGGGAAGCTCGTCCGTGCCCAGGGCGACGGCCGGCTCAAACCCGTCGACGCGCGCCAGGTGCAGGCCCACCATGGGATCACGGTTGAGCGCTTGAGTTGCAGTGGATGCAAGACCGGTCATCATAGGGCAAGCGCCGCCACGTTATTGTTGAAGTTACCGAGTGCGACGTCGTCGTCGCCGTAATGACCGACCCATTGACATAGGTTGGTGTAGCAGCCCCACAGATTGGCATACTGCTGATACCACTTTGACTTCGGCGAGAATGTCTGACGACCAAACTCGGCTCGAATGACAAACATCTCCCCTACCAGGCTGTCACACGGCCCGGGATCTCCCGTAGAGTTATAGGTCGAAACCACGTCATTGGCACGAGATACATAGCCGTCGAGCATGTTGTACTTGGTCACGAGCCAACTGTGAATGCTCTCTTCCTCGGCAGCGGAAAGGCCACCGGAGCTTGCATCGCTGTCAGTGTTGCCGACCGTCGAGCCGCCGTTTCCAGACCCTCCGGTAGAGGAACCCGACCCGGAGCCGCCGCCCGAACTCGCCGAATCCGAGCCGGAGCCAGAAGTATCCGAGCTACCGGGCTTTCCGGACTGCTGGGCGTCCTGCTCCTTCTGCTGCTCGGCCTTGTTTACGGCGGCCGTCACGCTATTGTTGGACAACCGATTGATGATCTTGGTGTTGGTGAGCACGATAGTTTTGCCATTGGCAAGCGTGACTTCGTTGTCCGGGGCCTCGGCGCCGTCCGCATCGTCGGCGCCAAACACAATATGCGCGAACACACTTGCCCAAGCATATCCAGTCGTGGTGCCCAGATTACTTTTGACCTCATGCCCCACGCGCGGTTCGCGTGCGGCATGCGCCTGCATCATGGACGGCACAGTCGTGCCATAGGCAGAAACGCCAGCTATGACCAGCACCAGCGAACACGACAGCAGCGCATACGCCTGGGGCGCCAGGCCCAGGCGGCGTCGCATGCGCACCGCGGCGCCATGCTTTGTCTGAGTGCCCCCGGGCCGCATGAATTCTCCTCCAACAAAAACACGCCGCTTAAAGGCGGCGCATTCTTTTATATCCACATTTGAGTGTATCAGCGAACCCAAGAGGTTGCGCAACGAATGGGCAAATACGAGGTACAAGCGGACCCATCCACGCGATAAGCGGATGAAAAGCAGGTTTGTTGCACAACAAATGCATGAACGCGCGCCCAATTATGAGCGCCCCGTGCGGCAGGCCGACGGGACATACCGCGGAGCTGACGCCGCCTAGATCGCGCGGCGGGCCTCGATAGCGCGGCCAAGCGTAAGCTCGTCGGCATACTCCAAGTCGCCGCCCACGGGAAGGCCGCTCGCAAGACGCGATACCTCAACGCCCAATGGCTTGATGGTGCGAGCAAGGTAGCTCGCCGTGGTCTCGCCCTCAATGTTGGGGTTGGTGGCGATGATGACCTCGTGGATGTCCTCGTGGCCCAGGCGCGCCAGCAACTCGCGGATATGCAACTGCTCGGGACCGATCTTGTCCATGGGGCTGATCACACCGCCCAGCACATGGTACAGGCCATGATAGCTGCCCGTACGCTCGATTGCCTGGACGTCGCGCGGCTCGCCCACCACGCAAATGCGAGTGGCATCGCGCATCGGGTCCTGGCAGATGGAGCACTCGTCGGCCGTGGCGTAGTTAAAGCAACGGCTGCAAAAGTGGACCTCTTGCTTAACCTCCAAAATGGCCTCGGCCAAGCGGCGGGCCTCCTCGGCATCGGCCTCGAGCAGGTAATAGGCGATGCGCTGGGCCGACTTGGGACCAATGCCCGGCAGACGACCCAACTCATCGAGCAGTTTTTGCAGACTGTGATTCGCACTCATATATATGCGTGTCTTAGAACGGCATGCCCGGGATGTTGAGGCCGCCGGTGATGGCGCCCATCTGCTTGTTGGCGAGCTCGTTGACGCCGCGGACGGCCTCGTTGACGGCCGCCATGATCATGTCCTGCAGCATATCGACATCCTCGGGATCGAGGGCATCGGGATCGATGGTGAGGTTGACGAGCTCCATCTCGCCGTTAACGGTCACCTTGACCATGCCGCCGCCGGCGGAGGCGTCGACGGTCTGGGACTTGAGGTTCTCCTGCGCGGCGGCAAGCTGCTCCTGCATCTTGCGGGCTTGCTTCATCATCTGCTGCATGTTCATACCGGCCATAATGGCTCCTTTACGTGCGGCCGCGCGACGAGCTGCAAGGGCAGCCGAGACGCGGCGGGACTTTCAAACTCAAAAATCGTACCACGGCGCGGGGCAGGCGGGCGGGGCGGACACGCTCCCTCAGTCGATATACATGTCCTCCAACGTGTTGTCCTCACGGACTTCGGAATACGAAACCTGCGTATCGCCCTCAAGGCGGACATATTCCCACATCATAAGCTCGCTCCGTTCAAAGGGTTCTCTTCTTGAGCAGTATACCCGCCCGAACAGTTATTCCACCGGTTTGAAGATGGTGGACTGGCCGAAGACGCTGCGGATGAGGGCTTTAGCCTCGTCCTCGGTCTGCGGGATGCTCGGAGCGGCACCTTGATGGCCGAAGGGACTACCGGCGCCGGGGTTGGATTCCCAGGGAGCTGCGGGGGCATCGTCGTTTGCAGGGGCGGGCGTCGCGGGAGCCGTAGCCGAAGCGGCGGGCTTGGGCGCGACGTTGGACACGTCGAATGGGGGCAGATCGTCCCCGCTCGCATCGCCAGCGAAGCCGCCGACCATGGCGTCGTCGTAGGGCACCTGCTCGGACTCCCACGGCGCGGACTGCGCGGCGGGCTGAGCCTTGGGAGCGGACGCGCGCTCGGGCGCGCGAGGCGCGGGCTCGGTCGGCAGCTTGCCCGTGGCGGGAGCACCAGCCGGGTTGTCCGAGCGCAGCCAGGGGGCTTTGCCCAGGTCGGATGACTTGGGCGCGGGCGCAGCGACAGGCTTGGGCGCAGGCGCCGAAGCAGCCGGTTTAGGCGCAGCGGGCCTAGGCGCCGACGGGGTCGGTGCCGCTATCGGTGCCGTTTGCTGCTGCGGCGCGCTGGCGTTCGAGGATGCAGGGGCCGCCGATGACACGGGTTGCGGGTCCGCAGATGCCGCAGCCCGTGCAGATGGAGAATGCTCCTCATGTTGAGGAGCCGGCGTGCCACCCCCATCCAGAACATAGTCGACGGTACGACGACCAAAGACCGCGCAGACCGTCGGCAGGACCACCGACTGCGTATCGGCGCGACCGAGCATCTTGATGGCAAAGGTCGAGCCCGCGGGGAACGAGACCGTGAGCTTGGCGCCGTCGTCGGCCGTGGCGCGGGCGTTGAGCAGCAGGCCTGCATAGGAGGCCTGGCGTGCCTTGACGCGCTCGACGACCTCGGCCCATTTGCGCTGGAGCTCGCCGGCATCCTCGACCGCAGGGGTCTCGGCGGCGCCGGCGGCGGCAACCTGAGCGGCGTTGCTAGGCTGGGGCTTAGGTGCCGGTGCAGCGGCAGGCGCGGAGGCCGGAGCCGTTGCGGGCCGAGGCGCCGGGGCGGGCGCGGGCTGGGGAGCGGATACGGGCGCCGAGGGCTTGGGGGCCGACGCGGGCTTGGGCGTGGGCTGAGCCGCCGGAGCAGCGGCAACACGATCCCAGGGCATGCCACCCTGATGCGCCGGCGTCGCTGCGGTAGCCGCAGTAGCCGCCGGAGCAGCAGCGCGGGCACCCGAGATAAGCGTCGGCTGCTGGGCAGCGGGCGCGGCTGCAGCAGGCGTAGCAGCCTGAGCAGCGGCAACACTCGCCGGCACCGCACCGTTGGCAACCATGGCCTCCAGGCGTGCCACACGCTCGGCCAAGGCCTCAATCGTCAGATCCGCCTCCGGACGCGTCAGGCGCGTGCAGGCGATCTCGAGCACCAGGCGCACGTCGCTTGCGCCCCTCATCTCGAGCGCGGCATCATCGAGCACCGTCAGCACGCGAGCCAGACGATCGGCAGGGTGCTCGCCAAAGGCAGCAGCCTCGGCAGCAAGCGCCTCGGCCTGCTCCGCCCCGCCCTCAAACAGTTCGGCACGGGCGTCGGCGACGCAGGCAACATACACGTCGCGCACGTGGGCCACCAGGTCGCGCGTCAGCTCCAGTAGGTCATTGCCCTCCTCGACCTGCGCGCGAATGAGCCCATAGAGCTCGGCAACATCGCGTGACGCGATAGCTGCGGCAAACTCGCCCAAAATCTGGTCCGAAACCTCGCCCAGCAGCGAGCGGGCATCGTCCGCATGCACGGCGCCGTTGCCAAAAACGCTCAGCTGCTCCAGCGTGGAAAGCGCGTCGCGCATGCCGCCCTTGGCATGGCGCGCCACGATGGCCAGCGCCTCGTCGTCGTAATCGAAGCCCTCCTGCTCGCACACGTAGGACAGGCGATGCTCGATATCCTCGTTGCCGATGCGGTGGAAATCGAAGCGCTGGCAGCGCGAGAGGATGGTCTCCAGAATCTTTTGCGGATCGGTGGTGCACAACACAAAGATCACGTGCGCCGGCGGCTCCTCGAGCGTCTTGAGCAGCGCGTTGAACGCCGCCGTCGTGAGCATATGGACCTCGTCGATGATATAGATCTTGTACTTGCCACGCACCGGGGCAAAGTTAACGGAGTTGATGATCTCCTCGCGCACATTGTCCACGCCCGTACGGCTTGCGGCATCGAGCTCGTAGACATCGGGGTGGTTGCCCTCGGCGATGAGCTCGCACTCTTCGCAAGTGCCGTCGGGCATGCAGCCGCTTGCGCCCTCGGCGCGCGCCGCCTCGGCATTGCGGCATAGCAGCGCCTTGGCCAGAATGCGCGCCATGGTGGTCTTGCCCGTGCCGCGCGGTCCGCAGAACAGGTACGCGTGGGACAGGCGTCCCTCGGTGATGGCGTGCTCGAGCGTCGAGACGATATGCTGCTGGCCCACCACGGAGTCGAAGGTGAGCGGGCGATACTTTCGGTACAACGATTCCATGGGTGCTCCCCCGGGTATACTGAGTTTTGTTGCCGCGACGGCCATGCGGTCGCACGGCATACTGCACTCATAATAACCCGTACGGCGAGCCCGCCGCGATAGGAGTCCAAAGAGCATGGCAGACGCAGAGAGCAACCTCGTTCCCTCCGAAGCAGCCGACCAGGTCGAGGTCGCGCTCGAGGCGCAAGCCGCAGCCGATGACGGCATCCTGTACCTCAACGAGTATCAGTACGAAAACGACCTCGTCACCGACTTTGCCCGCTTGGTCGCCTCGCCCAGGCGTCGCGGCTCGCTGTATGTCGCCGCGGCAATTGCCGCGCTGCTCGGCATCGGCATGTTGGTGGCCGGCGGCAACTGGATCAAGTTTGGCGTCGTCCTGATCGTGTTCGGCGCCTTTTTGGCCTGGTGGAGCAAAAACCTGCACCACACGCTCGCCCGCGACTTTATCGACGCCGTCGAGGCCGACAAGTCCATGGGTGGCCGCTATCGCCGCGTCGCCGCCAACGAGGACGGCTTGATGGTATGGGGCAAGAGCGGCAAGTCGCAGTTCTTCCCGTTTGAGAAGCTCGACCACGTACTCGACGGCGAGCGCATCTTTGTGGCCATGTTCGCCGACCAGGGCGTGACGATCCCCAAGGACACCTTTGTTCGCGGCGACGCCGAGCAGTTTGGCCCCTTCCTGAAGGCGCGCATCAACAAAAAACTCCGCATCGAGACCAAGAAGAAGAAAATGAAGGCCGAGAAGGCTGCCGCCGAGGCCAAGCAGGGCGACAAGGCCGACAAACCCCAGGGCGACAAGGGCAAGCAGCGCAAGCAGAAGAAGAGCAAGAAGAGGCGCTAGGCTGGCCGACACCGAAGGTGCCTCGTCCCGCGCCCGATTCCGGGTCGGGGCGCCTGAAATCGGGCGCGCGTACTGCCGATGGACCCCTTTTGCCTAACTCTCGAGCTATTTCACTTCAAACCTTAAGAGCCTTCGCTCCGGCAGATCGGTCATCTTCATCGTGTAAGTCCCGGGAAATGCTTTCTCAAAACGGACGGTTTCGTAATCTTCGAAATAGTCGTTGGTGTTTTGCATCATAAATGGGACGAGCAACTTGTTTTCTGCCCCAACCTCCACGGCAAACGCAGCAGAGCCGCCAAGGACCGGCATGGCTTGCGTTATCAGATCGGTATTGACTACAAAATCATAGTTTGGCGCAGACTCCGGAACCAGATGCCAAACATACGCTTTGATTCCACCGTCGATATTATCCCTATTTCTGACACGCATCTTTACGGCGATAACGCACGTGATGTCGGCATCCTTCAGTCTCGTTTTCGTATCCACGGTGCCATATTTTGAATAATCGTCATGTGCTCGTTTGAGATACTCGCGCGGCGTGAGTAGTTCTGCTCCATCTATGCAAAACGAATACCCATCAGTCACCACATCCTTCGATCCCAGAAACGCTCCATCCATCGAGAGCCATTCGCCCTCCGCGTAATATTTCTCAGGAATAACTGTCCGATTCCTGTTAACGACGCTCACCCTCATGCCCGCAAGGCCGGTAGCAGCACAGCAAAAAAGCGCGAGCGCCGATCTTCTCGTCCACAGGGTCTTCTTCATCGCGCTCACGACCTTTCCCGAACTTCCACAACGGCACCGTCGCGCATGCAGTAAACCCGATCGGCCAGCTCCTCGAGCACCTCTCCGTCATGGCTAGACAGAAGAACCTCGCGACCCGTTGATGCCGCCATCGCCACAACACGCTTGAGCATTTCCACGCCTGCTTCGTCGAGGGCATTCGTTGGTTCATCGAGAACAAGCAGCTTCGGCTTTTCCATAATCGCCGCAGCTATCCCCAGACGCTGCTTCATCCCAAGCGAGTATGCTCGGAACTTCTTTTTTTCGTCTGCATCGAGCCCCACGAGCCGCAGGGCGGAGCGAATGTCTTCGTGGGTGGCAACGCCCTTGATTTGAGCTATGAGTTCCAGATTGTCGTAGCCAGACAGATAACCTAAAAAGGAAGGAGCCTCTATCAACATCCCAAGACTCGGCGGAAACGAGATATCCGCCCCAAGTCTTTGACCATCGATAATGATCTCGCCCTCGGTAGGTCTAATCAATCCGCAGACCGCTCGCATAAGCATGGTCTTGCCCGAACCGTTTATCCCCTGAAGCCCGACCACAGTCCCAGGATCAACCTCGATAGACACGTTGCGCACGACATCGTTTTTGCCCATGCGCTTCGATACGTCCCTAACGATCACACTCATATCTTGTCCCTCTTTTCGATAAGGTCGGCCCTTCGAAACCACAGTCCACCCAACGATAGGCATAACGACATAATCACGATTGAAAACAAGCCACTCGAGCCCGTCGCAATTCCTTCTTTGACGATTCCATCCCAGCGCAACAGCATCAAGGCATTTCCCAGCAGCGCCCAATGCCGCGCATATGCCGAACAGATCAGGTAGCTCATTACAACCGCAAATGAAACTGACGGCCCAAGCACAAGCCCAACCGTTGCCTGCACAAACGCAAGCGCCTCAAAAGCAAGAAAGAGGCCTGCGAAAAACGGCAGTGCACCTGCTTCGCTCGCCTTGAGAAACCACGGCGCCAAATTAGCCAGCTGAAGCGACTCGCCATGGATGACCGCGCTGAACGAGGCGCTCACCATCAAGCTCCAAATCACAACAGAGCAAACCACCACGAGCAGCGAAAATGCCGTTATCGCCGCCACTGAGATAAAACGCGAGACCCACCAAAGGGTTCTCGCCTGGCATCGGACAAGCGTTTGCAAACCAAACCCGTGCAACGATTCGGCGGGATAATCGAGTGTTGCATAGAGAATAAGCAGAATGAGAAATAGCCATCCTAGCGGAGGCACAAACATGACCCCGGGCCTAGGCTCAAACGGAGCAGATCCGGCAAACACGAGCGCAAGATTGTCCGCAAACCCCAAGGTATCCGTCCTGACCCCATACACAGAAGACAAACCGTAGGCGTACACCAGGTTCGCAACGGTCACTGCCGCAATCGCAATAAAGGTAATGATGTTCTTCTTCAAAACGGTCCTCAGGTCCGCGGTGACCAGCCTAAACAGCATCAGACCACCTCGCGTCTTTTCCACGCCCCAGAAAAAGCCAACGAAGCAAGGGTCAATAATATGATTTCCGCAAAACCGGCTCGAATGTCTGGCCAGTTATTCAGCGATTCCGACCTGATGCTGTTGAGGATATTGCAGTTAAACCCCACACAAGCCATTACGCCGAAGATCCAGCCATTTGCAAAATGCCACGCAACCATTAGCAGATACGGGACAATTATCGCTTTGATTCTGCTACGAAACAAAATTGAGAAGCCAGTTACAGCCATGGATAAAGTCCCGAGCGTGACAGCATCGAACAGCGTGTATGCGAGCACATATGACAAAGGATGCGAATAAAATAGACCGGAGAAGTAGCTATGCAGGTAAAGTCCTACGTAAGTCGACTCATCGACCCGAGGAAGATACGCAGGAAAAAGCATCGAGACGATCAGGAAATTGACGAGCAGAGGAATGGCAGTCACTGTAAACGCGGAGAGGAAAGCAGACAGCATCTTTATGTTCACGTACGCCTTTGTGGAAACGCGCGTGCATATCTGCATGTCATAACCACTCAAACGCTCAAAGAGGCACGACCAAGATCCAGCCAACATTGCAAGCAGGGGCAGTGCATAGAAAAACACCGACGCAGACAGTGGCGCGTTCGCGCTCACAACAATCCAGTTACCGAAGCTGCTTTCACGTGTTTGACCGAGATAATTTTTGGCTTGCACGCCAACGCCGTAACCAAAAGAAAGAAGGTTGTGACGTTCTTTTTCCAAATTTGCCCACGGCTCCAGCGCGGCGGCTATTGCAACTGCGACCGCAATCAAGAGAGCAAGGATAAAAGCTGGACGTCTAATCGTTTTCGACAGTTCGTATCTTGCGAGCTTTTGGTTCATACGTCCTCCTCCCCCTTCCGACCCAGAAAGCCGGAAGGGAGCCATTTCAAACAACTATGCGGGAAGCTTGTGGAAATGCCCGACGCAGTCGGGGCTCCATACACCAATAACAGTGCCGTAGCCAGACTCCGCCCATGCAGTCAGTCGCGCCGCAGATCGCCCGTTCTCACGGACGAGGTTATACATTTCCCACTGTCCCTTGTGATTCGAACGATACGTTCCCTGAGTACAATTCATGCTGCCGCCACCGCTTGTGTTATACGCACCGTCTGTATATAACCGAAGCGGATTTCCCGTATAGCCCTGGATATCCAGATAGAGCGATGAGGAATCATCCTTTTGACGGTAGCCAGTTGCACTCGTCCCGGCACATTGAAAACTAAATGCCTTATCGGCATTGTTCGTACAGGTCGTAATTCCCGTATCGGCGTTTTGAGTAATGCTGGAAACCTGAGAGGTGTCAAACTCCTCTTGTGCAAACGATGCAGCGGGAACCCCTAGGGACAGACCCGCTGCAATCGCCAAGCCGACTCCGATTCGAGCAATAGCGCTCCTTGGCTTAATCATGGCCTTCTCCAATCAAAAGCGGTTAACAATGCGTCGACGCACGGCAACCTTTGCATGAATGGAGAAAGATGTCTGTAAACACTCGCTATTGAGTTGATAATCCAGGCGTTTACACGTTATCCACCTGCGATAACAATGAAATAAGCTCCGCTTTGTTCTTGATCTTCAACTGGCGATAAGATGCGGATCGCAACGCTTGCACCGTAGATGCAGCATAACCTACGTCCTCCGCAATGGTCTTTGTCGTTGCGCCCTCTGCCGTCATCAGCAAAATTTGCGACTGAACATCAGAAAGGGAGCGCGATGTAAGCAAAGCCAGCTGGCGCACGCGAGCCGTTTCGGTGAACCCATTCGCACGGTACTCCAAGACGGCCCTCTCGTTCTCAACCGAGTGGGCGAGCGCGATGTGCGTGACGAACATGGGCACAGACCAGCAGACGACCACCGTTGCCACGACGACATTGACAGCCGAACTATGCCCCAACAGCGACGCAAGGAACAGCGGCTCGAAAACCATCAGATCCTGCGCCATGTTGAGCAAGACGACCCAGACAGGAGCCGTCGCCCCAAAGCAAAGCATCCATACCCCAAGCATTTTGCGCTGCGGACAGCTTCGCAGCACTACATATGTGAGCAGCATCCCCGCCAGCACCACGAACCCATGAATTCGCCCCCTACTGGCCGCATAGATTGAAGCAGCGACACCTATTGACACCAATGGCACGATAGCCCGAGCACGGGCATGCACCTTAAACGGACGCAGCCCAACAGCGAGCGAAGCTGTAGACGCCACGCCGCAAAACAGGACCGGCACAGCCATCAACGGAACGCGTATGCACCTCCATGCCGAGATATAGATAAAAGACCATTCCGCAGCAGACAGTATCGCCCACATGCACGGACCTCCGAGCTCAATCGCCTCACCTGCTCTATCCAGCGCAGCTTCACGATTCGGTTTTCCACCCGCGTAGCGTAGCGACAGAAACAGTCCGAGACCCAATGCATAGCTTGAGAGAGAAAAAGCGACAGCCCACGAAACACCGGATCCACAATCGCTATCCGCCATTACCAACGGGCCAGCCGCAAGGAGGATAAAAAATAATGTGAGCAGGTATCGAAACAGCCGGTGCGTTCGAGCTGATGCCAACATATCGTCAGCATGCCGCTGCGGCAGCTCAGGCCCTACAGTATCACCCTCACCCGCAAACAACGCCACGAGCTCGCGTGAGCCCGCAACTGACGCCTTCCCGTATGCTCGATGAAGCGTTGTTCGCACCGTCGATGGCTTCGTATCCGTCTCCTTGGCAATTTCCGCCGGCGTTTTCCCTTTGAGCAGCAGTCGAACAAACTGCTCTTCTCGAGGCGACAGGGCAGGGGAAAACGCCTCCGCATCGAATGGGTCAGACGCGTGGGCGATATCCGAATTGTTGTCCCGTTTTCTCCTTAGTAACATGCATACGAAGGCAGCGGCGATAGCAGACCCCATCGCAAGCAATGCAATGATCGCGGCATCGCTTGCGAAGTATGCCGCCTCAACAGCCGGAACAAGGCCAATAGGGACTGCCGCGAGCACAGAACGGGCAAACACGTCGCTCTGCCCCCGACCAAAGGCGCGGGAGCAGCGAAACAGCGGGGCCACAGCCAATGCGAGATAGACCAACGGAATTAAAAGCGCAAGGCCAATTGATGCGGCCGAAACAGAGGGTATCCCCCATGGCTCGGGGACAATTCTCCATGAAACTCGACAGCAAAACAGCAGGCAAGACAGGACGGCTATTGTTTCTGTAAAAATCGCGTTCTGCAGGCGACGATTCTCTCTTTCGTCGGTCGGCGTCGCCCCCTGCGTCAAAGGAGAGCCCGCCGTGTCCCAAATAACATATGAGAGGAGCAACGCCCCAGCAAAGCACGAGACGCACGAAACGCCATGCAACAGCCAGATCGGTGCAAACACGAGTGGAATAGAATCTCCGCGAGCATAGAAGGCCAAGTCAACCCACTCGGGAACCGTTGCAATAACACCAAGGAAAACACCGATAGCACCGAGATGCCTCGGCCGTCTCATTCCCCCCTTGCATAGCGCAGCACCATGAACAAACGCGGCGAGGCATGCGCCCAGGATAACGAGCCAGGTCATTGCACCTGACGCCAGGCCGATTGAAGATGAAAACCGGTGATAAGGGGTGACCGCCATTACGACAAGCGCAATGGCGCAGGCAGATGTAGCAGAACGGCGGGAAAAAAGCATATGGCCTCCATAGCGTGTCATTATATCGCTCGAGCCGCTCGTTTATCTCTGTTCCCACACCAGCCAGCATCAACGATTCAGGCGAACTCCAATCCGAGCCAGATCACGGTCCAGCTTTTGTCCGCAGTCCCCGCATCAAAGCGGGATGCGCTTTCCTTTTGAGTATCGATCCAGAAACTGCATCCCATTCTAGGCCAATATTCTGGGATGCAGTTTCCGCAGCCTGCCCCGTTGGGAAAGCGCGTCCCAGTATTTGGCCGAAAAGTGGGGCGCACTTTCCGGATGGACCGAGACGGACCGCAAGGCGGGCAGAGCGTCTCGCCCCCGTTATCCTCGCCATCCGCCCGGGCGTGCTACACTAGCAGCATCTATGCCACCGCGAATGGCTCGGCCCCGCGCCCGCCACTCGCAAACGAACTTTAAACGCACGAGGGTTGGCCATGCCGCTTTTCTCGCAACATACCGCCCGGTTCTCGCCGGACGTTCCCTTGGAGGGCACCAGCTCTCGCGAGCTGCTCAAGCGGTACCAGCCGCTCGAGACGCTTGCGACCGGCGGTTTTGGCTCCATCGAGATTTGCCGCGACACGCACCTGCGCCGCCGTGTGGCCATTAAGCGCATCCCCCTTATCAACGGCTCCGGCATGCCCGCCAGCGACATCCTGGATGTACTGCGCGAGGCACATACCGCCGCCATGCTTCAACATCCCGATATCGTGCAGGTCATCGACTTTACGCACGACACCGCCTATGCCTACCTGGTTATGGAATATGTCGATGGCATGTCGCTTGCCGAGTTTTTGCACCGCGTGGACGGCCATTCGCTCACGTTTGACGAGGCGGCAGCCATTGCCGACGCGCTGGGTCAGGCGCTCACCTTCGCCCATAGTAATGGTGTGCTTCACCTGGACATTAAGCCCGCCAACGTGCTCATCGACCACTCAGGCAATGTAAAGCTCACCGACTTTGGCATGGCGCGACTGTCGTCCGCCGGTGGCTTTGGCGGCTCGCGCGGCGGAACCATCGGCTATATGCCGCCCGAGCAGCTCGATATCGAAACCGGCACGGTCGACGAACGCGCCGACGTCTTTGCCCTTGCCTGCGTTATCTATGAGGGCTTGTGCGGCAGCGCTCCCTTTATGGAGGCCACGCCCGCCGACTCGCTCGACCGCATCATCGGCGGCGCCACCTATCCCAGCGAGCTGATACCGCACTTTCCCCCGGGAGCCGAGGCCGCACTCATGGGCGCGCTCTCCCCCATGCCGCAAGACCGCCCCGATAGCATCGAGGCATTTTGCGACCAGCTGCTCGCCGGCTTGGGCAGCGTGCGCGAGGGTCGTCGCAGTCTGGAGCAGATGGTGGGCGAGCTGTCGGATGACGAGCAGGAGCTCGACGATATTGAGCCGTCGCACTACGAGGACGACGCCGTCGAGGTCGAACCGGCGCTTGGCTGGGCGGGCACGCGCTGGAGCCACGCGCGCGACTACACTATGCGCGCCATCTCGGCACTAACATGTGGCACCTTTAGCTTTTTGCTTATGCAGACAGCGGGCGTCGCGGCACTCCCCGGCTTGGCTGTCGCAGCCATCGCTATTGGCGCGGCGGCCGGCTTGGCCCCGCAGATCGGCTCGGCCATCTCGGCCGTGGGCTTTTTGGTGCTCGTGGCCAACGCCACCATGCAGGCGCAGGGCATCCTGTCGATGTTACCCGTCGCGGTGATCTTTGCCGCCGCCATGTCCGGCTGGTGGATCGCCTGGGGTCGCACCGAGGCCGCCGCGAGCGCCGCGCTCACCTGCGCGCTCGCGCTGGGCTGCCTAACCGGCGATACCCTCCTTGCCGCCGGAGCCGCCGCGGGCATCGCGGCATTTTGGCTCGGTCCGGCAAGCGCCGCCGCGGCAACGGGCATGGGCGCGCTTTTTGCCCGTCTGGCCACGGTCGCGCTTTCAGCCGGAGGCGTGCTGGGGCTCGGTAACGTTGCCGCAGCGCTGGGAGACCCGCTCCTGTGGGCTGCCTTTGTGCTGGTCGCGGCAACTGCCGCGACGGCATCTGCGCTGCTCAATGCCCATGCCAAGCGTGCCGGTCAGGGCTCAAACCTTGCCGCAATCGCCGCCATCGCTGTCACCGGCATCGGCTGCGCAGCGGCGTCCTGTCTTGCACACCATATGGAAATTGCCAGCCTTGCAGCCGCGGTCGTCGCCAAGGCGGCGGTTGCGGGAACCCTATCCTCTATAATCGTTGGGATATGCCTATATTTGCTCGGATACCAAAGAACCTATACGGAGAGTGATCTTTCGTGAACTTCCTGAACATCTTCGAGGACCACGTGGCCGGCATCTTCGGTGCCACCCGTGCCCCGTTCTCCTTTAAGAAGCTTGCCAAGCAGGCCGCTCGCGACATGGAGGATCAGACTCTGGTGATCAACGGCGTCAACACGGCGCCGGCACTCTATACCATCCTGATCGCCGACGACGACGACCCCATGCTCGCCCCGTTCTACCCCGAGCTTTCGCGCGAGGTTCGCGAGTTTGTGAAGGCGCAGGCCGAAAAGCGCCGTTATGTCTTTGTCGGCGAGCCCCTCGTCCGCTTTATGATCGATCCGCAGCTGCGCGCCGGCAAGTTCTCGGTCTTTGCCGAGAATGTCGATGCCCCCACGCTCGGCCGCCTGTACGAAGAAGAGCGCGCTTATCAAAACGGCCTGGGCCAGAACAACTCGGCCGCAAGCCGCGCCGCCAGCGCCCCGCGCGCCGGCCAGCAGCAATTTGCCGCCCCGCAGCAGCAGCGCCCCGCCGCCATGCCCCAGCAGCAGCCGACGCCTCGCACCGCCTCTCCCGACCCGCTTGGCGTGGCAGATCCCTTCGCGCCTAGCGTCCCCGACCCCGCCGCTCCTATCCCGGTGCCGCAGACCGTCTCGCGCGACGCGCTTGCCGGCATGGGCGGAGCCGCCGCAACTGGTGCCGCCGTGGGCCTTGGCGCCGCAGCCGGCATCGCCTCCAACATGGCGAGTACTCGCGCCCCGCAGCGCCCGCTCGCCCAGCTCGTCGACGTCGTGAGCGGCGAGAGCCATAGCATCACCTCCGCACAGGTGACCATCGGCCGCGAGCGCTCGGTTTCCGACATCGCCCTGCGCGACCCCAACGTATCGCGCCGCCATGCCCAGCTCACCTTTACGGGCTCGGACTGGTCGATCGAGGACCTCAATTCCACCAACGGCACGCTCGTCAACAACCGCCGCATCACGCGCTGCCCGCTGCGCAACGGCGATCTGCTGACGTTTGGCCTGAGTACCTTTGAATTTAGGGGATAGTCGCTTATGAACATCGATATCGTCCTTTTTGCAGGTCGCATCGTCCTGGTCGCCCTGCTCTATATCTTCCTGTTCGCCGTCATGAAGACCGGCGTGGGGCTCGTGCGCGGTCAGCGCCGCGACTCGGCCATCTGGACGATCGATGTGGACAAGGGTCCGCGCGGCATCCGCGGCATCCACGTAGACATGCTCGGCCCCGTCATCGTCGGCCGCTCGCCGTCTTCGGACATCTGCATCAACGAACCGTTTGTCTCGGCCTCGCATGCGCGCTTTTCGCTGCAGGGCCCGGCACTCATCATCGAGGACCTCAACTCGCTTAACGGCACGCTCGTCAACGGCCGCCAGCTCGTGGAACCCGCGACGCTGCGTGAGGGCGACGAGGTCCAGATTGGCGACGTGGTCATGAAGGTGAACCGTCGATGATCGACGAGGAGAACAAGTCCGCAACCATGACCGAGGCACCGGCTGCCGCCGCAGCTGCACCGGCCCACGCCGCTCCGGCGAGCTCCACGCCCGTGGAGCCCGAGGACACCGTGTTCTCCCTGCCTCTTTCGCATGTAACACATGATATTTCGGATCTCGCCGATAACGAGGACGAAGAGGATGCCGCAGCGGCGCCCATCGGCGCACATGCTGCGGAACAGCCCACAGTGCCCGAAACAACCCCGGCGCCGGCTCACTTTGCCGAGCCCGTCGCCGCGGCAATCAACGAGAGCGCCGCGGTATTTGAGGCACCCGAGCCCGCCGCTCCGGTGTTTCCCGTGGCCTCGGCGTCCGAGGTTGCACCCGTATCCACGCCGGCGTCCGAGGCAGTGCCCTCTCCCGAGGACACCTCTACACCCATGGCCCCGCAGCCTGCACCCGCAAGCGAACCCATCGCCGCGGTCGAACCCGCTGTTCAGCCCCAAAGCACACCCGCGCCGTCGCACTTTGCGACGCCCGAGCCTATAGCCTTCGACCCGCAAGACGACGAGCTGGCCGGCGGCACAACCCAGGAACTCGACTCCCCGGACACCACCGACGCCGAATCAAACGCCGAGACCGACACCGTCTCCCCCGACGACACAGCCGAAATCGACGTTGCCGCCGTTGAGGCCAAGCTCAAAGACCCCGGCTCGACCATGAGCTTTGAGCCCCTGACCGAGGAGCGCATCGAAACCGACTCGACCTATGACGCCGGCACCACCACGCAGCTCATGTGGGGCGCCCGCTCCGACGTTGGCTGCGTTCGCCCGCACAATGAGGATTCCTATCTGGTGCAGTCGCCGCTCTTTTGCGTATGCGACGGCATGGGCGGTCACGCTGCCGGCGAGGTAGCCTCTTCCATCGCCGTCGAGACTATTGCCAAGACGGCCCCGCAGTCTGCCGACGCGGCACGTTTGGCGGCAGCCGTCGAAGCCGCTAACGCAGCTGTAATCGAGGCCGCCTTGAACGGCCTGGGCAAGCCCGGCATGGGCTGCACGGCCACCTGCGCCTATATCGAGAACGACACGCTCGCCATCGCCCACGTGGGCGACTCGCGCGCCTACCTGCTCCACGAGGGCACGCTCATCCGCGTGACCCGCGACCACTCCTATGTGGAAGAACTCGTGGACGCCGGCGAGATTACGGCCGACGAGGCCCGCGTCCACCCCAACCGTTCGGTCATCACCCGTGCGCTCGGTTCGGACCCTGCCATGTACGCCGACCACTTTACCCTGCACATCGAGGAGGGCGACCGCCTGATCCTGTGTTCCGACGGCCTTTCGAGCATGATTCCCGATAGCGATATCGAGAATATCGCCACACAGTCCTCGACCGCACAGATCTGCGTCGACAACCTGGTAGATGCGGCGCTTGCCGCCGGAGGTCACGACAACGTGACCGTGGTGGTCGTCGATCTGGTCGACGATGGCATCATGCGCGAGGCACAACGCGTGCGTCGCCGCAATATCACCATCGGCGTGGTCTTGGGCCTCGTCTTAGTGCTGGCAGCTGGCATCTGGGCCTACACGGGCGTCACCGGCTCGTACTACCTGGGTACCTACCAGGGCAATGTCGCCGTCTGGCGCGGCCTGCCCGGCAAGCCGCTCGGACTCAGACTCCACTGGCTCGAGAGCGAAACCAGTATCAAGCTGTCCGACCTGCCCGAAGACACGCAAAACCGCCTCAGGGCGGGCATTCCGCAAACAAGTGTCGACGATGCGCAGGACACGATATCCAAGTACCGTCATCAAATCGATGAGGAACAGACCCGCCAGGTGATCGACGCGCAAACGATTCGCGACAACACCGATCAGGGATCGACCTCCGAATCGGATTCCGAGAAAACCGCCGAACAGTCCGCCGAGGCCGAAGCCTCCGATAAGAATTAGAAAGGGAGTGCCGCTTATGAGTCGCCGCAACACCGAACTGCTCTTGCTCATCGCCTCGGCGTTCCCCGTCATCCTGCTGTATGCGATGTACGTGCTCACCGCGGGCGCCGCCATCTCCTTTGAGACGCTCGCCGTGCCGATCGGCCTCTTTGCCGCCTTCGCCGCGGCACATATCGCCGTGCGCATCTTGGCGCCCGGCGCCGACCCTGCCATCCTGCCCATCGTATTTATACTTTCGGGCATCGGCATCACGTTCGTGACACGCCTCGCCCCTACCCTCGCCATCTCACAGCTCATCATCCTGTTTGTCTCGGTGGCGCTCATGGTGGGAACGCTTGCACTGATCAAAAACCTCGACGTGGTCATGCGCTACAAGTACACCTTTGGCATTATCGGCATCATCCTGCTGATGCTGCCCATCTTTATCGGCACCACGATCTCGGGCTCCAAGCTGTGGATTCGCATCGCGGGCTTTACCATCCAGCCTGGCGAGTTCGCCAAGGTCTTTATCGTCCTGTTCCTGGCCGGCTACTTGGCCGAGAACCGCGAGCTGCTCTCCATCTCCAACCGCAAGATCCTGGGCTTTAAGATCCCTCGCCTGCGACTGCTGCTGCCGCTGTTTGCCGTGTGGGGTGTGTGCCTGCTTGTCGTCGTCTTCGAACGCGACCTGGGTTCGGCCGTGCTGTTCTACACCATCTTCTTGCTGATGCTCTACGTTGCCACGGGGCGCTTTTCGTATGTCGTTATCGGCCTTGCGCTCTTGGCCGTTGGAGCCGTGGGCGCCTACAAGTTCCTGTCGCACGTTCAGGTGCGTTTCCAGGTTTGGGTCGATCCTTTTAAGGACGCCCAGGGCCAGGGCTACCAGATTGTCCAGTCGCTCTTCTCGCTCGCCGACGGCGGTCTGGTCGGCGTTGGCATCGGCAACGGCATGGCCAACAACATCCCCGTCGTCGAGTCCGACTTTATCTTCTCGGCCATCGGCGAGGAGATGGGCCTTTTGGGCGGCGGCGCCGTGCTCATCCTGTTTATGCTCTTTGCCGTTCGCGGCCTGACCACGGCCGCCCGCGCAAAGTCCGACCTTGCCGCCTTTAGCGCCACCGGTCTTACGGCAGCCATCAGCTTCCAGGCCTTCTTGATCGTAGGCGGCGTTACCCGCCTGATCCCGCTGACCGGCGTCACCCTACCCTTTATGAGCCAGGGCGGCTCCTCGTTGCTGGCAAGCTTTATCATCGTCGCACTCCTGCTACGCGCCGGTGACGAGGCGACCGGACGCGAGGCCGAGCTTACCGGCACCGGCACCATGGCCGCCATCACCGATGATCAGGTCGCATCTGCCGCCGCCCCGACGGGCACGCGCTTTGCCACCTCGTCTTCCTACGGCAGTGGCAGCCATTCCGTCGGTTCGCGCATGCGCCGTCGCCTGCTCGACACGCCTGAATCCGGCGTACTCGGACGCGTGGCGCTCGCCAACCGTCTGACCCGCGCGGTGTTCGCCTTTACGGCGCTGTTCGCCATCCTTATCGGCAACCTCACCTATGTCCAAGTCATCAAGGCCAAGGACTATCAGGACATGCCGACCAACAACCACACCATCGCCCGCTCCAAGTACATCCAGCGCGGCTCCATCATCACGTCCGACGGCGTGACGCTGGCCGAGTCGCTGCAGCAGGAGGACGGCACTTACGCCCGCTCTTACCCCAACGGTAACTTGGCGGCACACGTGGTGGGCTACGTGAGCCAGCAGTACGGCACCACCGGCATCGAGAGCGTTATGAACGACACGCTCACCGGTTCTAAGGATTACTCCAGCTGGAACAACGCCATAGCGTCGCTCGCGGGTCAGACCCAACCGGGCAACACCGCCAAACTCACCATCGACTCGCGCATTCAGACGGCTGCCGAGCAGGCGCTCAAGGGCTTTAAGGGCGCCGTTGTGGTCATGGACCCGCGCACTGGCGCGGTGCTCGCATGTGCCAGCTCGCCCACCTACGACAACACCAACATCGACGCCCTGCTGCAATCGGGTGGCGGTGAGGACGGTTCTATGTACGACCGCGCCATGGACGCCCTCTATACTCCGGGCTCCACGTTTAAGGTCGTCACGCTTTCGGCGGCGCTCGAGTCCGGTGCAGCGACGCTCGACACCACCTATAGCGCTCCGGCCGAGATGGAGATCGGCGGCGCTGCCGTCACCAATGCCGACGACATCGGCTACGGCACCATCTCGCTCCGCCGCGCGTTTGCCGTGTCGTCCAACGTCGCCTACGGCCAGCTGGCCCGCGACCTCGGCGCCGAGACGCTCGTCAACCAGGCGAACGCCTTTGGGTTTGGCCAGTCGCTCGGCCAAGACTTCTCCACCACGCCCTCCATCATGCCCGACCCGTCGGTGATGACGGAATGGGAGCTCGCCTGGGCGGGCGCCGGGCAGCCCGTCGGCATGGACCACACGCCGGGTCCGCAGACCACCGTCATGCAGAACGCCGTTATCGCGGCGGCCATCGCCAACAGCGGCGTCGTCATGGACCCGTTCTTCGTTGCCCAGGTGCTCGCCCCAGACGGAACCGTGGTCAAGACCACGCAGTCCCGCTCACTGGGCCAGGCTGTCAGCTCTGCCACGGCCGACCAGGTCAAGCAGGCCATGCTCGCCGTCGTCCAGTCCGGCACCGGCACCGATGCCCAGATCCCGGGCGTCAAGGTCGCCGGCAAGACCGGTTCGGCCGAAACTGGCGGCACCAACGTCAACTCGATGTTCGTCGGCTTCGCACCTTACGATTCACCCACGGTCGCCATTTCGGTGGCCTTGGAGGATTACGACCAACACGACGTCGAGGCGGCCAAGATCGCCGGCATCGTCCTGACTGCGGCGCTTGCCGCCCAGGGAGCGTGACGCCCGTGATCGAATCGGACACCCGAGGCGCGCCGCGACCGAAGAGTTAGCGGCAACGCGCCACATGGCCCCAGCGGCCACATCGTAGGTACTACACACATCGTTGAGCGAATAGTTATGTTAGGAGCAGGAATGGAACAGAGGGTCCTCGGGGGAAGATACCTCCTCAAGGATAAGGTGGGGACAGGCGGCATGGCGACCGTCTACCGTGCACAGGACCAGGTCCTCAACCGCACGGTAGCCGTCAAGATCATGCTGCCGCAGTATGCTGGCGACGCAACCTTCGCCGCACGCTTTAAGCAGGAGGCCCAGGCAGCAGCCGGTCTCTCCTCCCCCTATATCGTGGGCGTCTACGATTGGGGCAAGGACGGCGACACCTATTACATCGTCATGGAGTACCTGCGCGGCACCGACCTTAAGAGCGGTATCAAGAGCCACGGCGCCCTCGACCCCAAGAAGGTCGCCCAGATCGGCTCGCAGATTAGCTCTGCACTCTCGGTCGCCCACAAGCACGAGATCATCCACCGCGACATCAAGCCGCAGAACATCATGGTGCTGCCCGACGGCAACATCAAGGTCATGGACTTTGGCATCGCGCGCGCCAAGAACAGCCACCTCACGCAAGACAACAACGTGCTGGGAACCGCCCACTACGTCAGCCCCGAGCAGACCCGCGGTCAGGACCTCGGCCCCACCTCGGATATCTACTCGCTGGGCGTCGTGATGTACGAGTGCGCCACCGGCCGCGTTCCCTTTGACGGTGACGACGCTATCTCGGTCGCACTCAAGCAGGTCAACGAGCTGCCTGTTCCGCCGAGCCAGATCAACTCCGGTGTCGACGCCGACCTTGAG
The DNA here is from genome assembly GCA_902496945.1 of uncultured Collinsella sp. GTDB lineage: Bacteria > Actinomycetota > Coriobacteriia > Coriobacteriales > Coriobacteriaceae > Collinsella. The sequence continues at coordinate 95,186 of CABVDE010000001.1, read as the reverse complement.
CGCATCATCCTCAAGTGCATGGAGAAGGACCCGGCAAACCGCTTCCAGACCGCCGACGAGCTGCGTCAGGTGCTCAACAGCTACCTGTCGGGCCATACCGTCAACATCTCGGAGCCCACGCGCATCATCGGCGCCCCCGGTGAACTGGGCGCCACCAAGACTCGCGAACTATCCGATCAGACGCGCGCCATGGTGCGTCCCGTCTCGGGCGTGAGCGGCCAGAATACCGCCCGTAGCTCGGTTTCGGGCTCCACCGGCTCCTACGAGGTCGAAAAGCCCAAATCCAACAAGAACAAGATCATCGCCGCCGTGGTGGCAGCCGTTGCCGTCATCGGCATCGTGGTGGCCTTTGCCACAGGGCTCTTTGGCGGCGAGCAGGTCACCGTGCCCGACGTGCTGGGCAAGGATCAGCAGACTGCCGTCGAGCTGATCAAGGAAGCCGGCCTCGAGGTCGGCACCATCGACCAAAGCTACAACGACGATGTCGACGAGGGCAAGGTCGCCGAGCAGACGCCCAACGGCAACACCAAGAAGGCCAAGGGCACCAAGGTGAACCTGGTAATCTCCAAGGGCCCCAAGCCCTCCGAGAAGGTTGAGGTTCCCCAGCTTGTCGGCCTGACCAAGGACCAGGCCGAAGCCGCGCTGGCAAGCGTTGGCCTGAAGGGCAGCGCCTCCGAGGAGGCCAACGAGGCCGATGAGGGCCAGGTCTTTGAGCAGGGCACCGAAGCCGGTAAGGAAGTCGAGAAGGGCACGACCGTCTCGTACAAGGTCTCGAGCGGCCCGGATACCACGTCCGTCCCCGACCTGACCGGCATGACCGAGGCCCAGGCGCGCAACGCCCTCGATATGGCAGGCTTTGGCGTCGACGTGAGCTACCAGGAGAACGACTCGGTTACCGAGGGCACCGTGATTAGCTGGAACCCCAGCGGCAAGCAGAAGCCCGGTGCGACGATCACGGTCGTCATTGCCAAGAAGTCCGGCAAGGCCACCGTCCCGAGCAACCTGTACGGCAAGAGCATCTCCGCCGCCGTTACTGCGCTCAACAACGCCGGTTTCTATAACATTGGCTTCTGTGACCAGAACGGCAACCCCGTGAGCGGTAACGAGGATGCCACCGTTACGGGCGTCTCCCCCACCGGCAAGCAGTCCACCGACAGCACGATTACGCTGACGGTTGCACTTTCTGGCTCGGGCTCGGGTTCGGGCACGAGCACGGGCGACGATTCCGGTACGACCAACTAGTCGCCACCCCACCGCTCATCGCGGCTCTCGCCGCAAACACATTCGCTCAGAAGCGCCCGCTTGCTCCCCCGCAAGCGGGTGCTTTCTTTATCGACAATCGACAGATCTAGGCCCCGTAGAAACGCAAAGAGGCCCGCCGAAGCGAGCCTCCCAGGTGACAACAGTTATGTGCCGCAGCAATAACTAGCCGCAGAACTTCACCATGGTCTCGACCATGGACTCAGGGGTATCCTGAGCAAGAATCTCGGCACAGGAGTTATCGTCCATAAAGATGCCCATCAGCGCCTGGAGAATGAACACCTGCCCCTCGGCGTGGGCAAGCAGACCCAGGTTCACAATGAACTCGGCGGGTACGGGATCGCCCATACCGCCCATGGCCTCAAACTCAATAGGAGTCTTGGGCTTGATGACGGCAATGTAGGGCTTTACGAGATGCTCGGGGTCGACATGCGGAATCGCGACGTTGATGGCCTGGCAGCCAAGACCGGTGGGGTAATTGGTCTCGCGCTCCATAATGGCATCGAACCACGAATCCTTAACGTATCCGCGGGAGCTAAGCTCCACGCCGAGCTTTTTGAAGAAGTCCACGCGGTCAGTGGCCTCAAAGTCAAAGAAGACGAGCTCCGGCTTAAAAAGACTGGTGTCGACAGCAGACATGGCGTTCCTTTCAGATAAATCGCACCCTTCGAAAGCAGCGCGGGTGCATACGGCTCAATGGAGACTTGCAATAAGATTGCGGAGACGAACCTTTCGCCCCCGCAATCCCGGGGGCTACTAGGCGAGCGGCTCGGCACCGTTGGCAAAGACGCGAATGACCTGCGTGAAGTCCTCGAGCAGACGCTTGTAAGCAGCGGTGGTCATATCGTGCCAGTACACTACGGCCTCGCCGTCGTTGGCGCGACGCGACTGGACAAGGTCGCAGACCGTCTCGCCGGCATACTTTACGCCGTAGGTGTAGTAGTTGATCTTACGGATGCCGGCGTCGATGGACTTGTGGTAATCCTCATCGGACACGCCGGAGCCGCCATGCATGACCAACGGAATCTCGACGCGATCGCGAATCTGGTCGAGCACCTCAAAAGAAAGTTGGGGCTCGCCGCGATACAGGCCGTGCACGGTTCCAAAGGAGCAGGCAAGAATATCGAGGCCGGTGGAGGCAACGAAATCGAGCGCCTGGTCAGGATCGGTGTAGGTTGCACCAGAACCGCCCTCGGGAGCTGCAGCGCCGTCCTCGAGAATATCGCCCTCGCGGGCACCGAGGCTGCCCAGCTCGCACTCAAGGCCGCAATCGAAGCTTGCGCACATGGCCGCGGCACGGGCGGAGTTGGCGATGTTCTGCTCGTAAGGAAGCGCAGATCCGTCGAACATCGCACCGTTGAAGCCCATCTCGAGCGCGCGGCGCATGTAAGACAGGTTCTCGCAATGATCGAGATGCACGCACACCTGCGCGGTAGAACGCTCGGCAAGCGCAACCATCGCAGGACCCATAACATCGAGCGGCGTAATGTTGTCATGGCACTCGGCATGCTGGATGATCACGGGATACCCCGTAGCTTCGGCGGCATCGATCGCAGCACGGACGGCCTCGAGGCTCGGAGTGTTAAACGCCGCGATAGCCATGTTGTTCTGCTCGGCGATAGCGCAGATATCACGAAGATTGACAAGCATGGTGGTTCCTTCCTATCAAGTTGAAAATTTGAGATGGAGTTGCCAAATTAAGAGTTATGCGTCTTGGTCGATCGGCTTTTGCCCGTAACGGTGGAATACCGCGACGGCCTCATCTATCTGCTCTTGAGTCATGGTCGCCATAGGCATCCCCGTCGACAAAGCCACGGAAACAGTCTTTGCCGCCTCCTCGAGATAGACGCAAGAGAAGAGCGCCTGGCGAAGATCGCGGCCCACCGCGATGACGCCGTGGTGCTTCAAAACGACCGCAAGCCGATCGCCGATTGCCTTTACGGCCTCAACGCCCATAGACAGACTGCCCGGATCGCCGTATTCCGCAACGGCAACCGGTCCTTCAGTCGCATTCGCCATCGTGGACAAATTGCAGGGAAGCTCGTCCATGACAAGTCCCAAGCCAGTCGCATATGGCTGATGCGTATGGATTACGGCGTTGACTCGCGGCATGTTCTTATAGATGTACAGCAGCGCCTCGGTATCCACAGATGCCTTGCGCTCTCCCTCGATGATATTTCCATCGAGGTCCACAACAAGAATGTCCTCGGGGACCATGTCGTCATACATCATGCCCGAAGGCGTGACAAGGACCTCACCAGAGTCCATTCTCCAACTCACGTTACCGCCCGACAGCGCAATTAGGCCGTAGCGATCGAGTTTGAGAGCAGCGTTCAGAACTTCCTGCTTCTGTGTTTCAAACATTTCTTTACCTCGCGGTTCTCGAATCCTTCGGCCCCGCCAAATCGCAAAAGCAAAATCGCTGCATTGATATCTTTGTTAGTGTTGTTTGCCCTTACGGTCATGACGGCGGCTTTTTGGTTTTTCATCGTCGGAAGCTTTCTCTGCTTCCAGATACTCGGAGTTGACCTTGCGGGCGCGTGCCTTAAGCGTATCCGGATGAATCTTGTACTCCAGGTCACAGATCCTCTGGAACAGCTCACGACCGTCAGTCATGACACGCGTCTGGAGCCAGTAACGGCCTCTCAAAAGCCCACTGTTGTTAATCCTGATATAAATCTTTCCAGCGGAGGGGAACTCTCTGACGCGGAAGGATGTCACATCATTCCACGCATATCGGTCGGTTCTACCCCACGCAGAGAAAGCAATCGCCTCATCGTCAATCTCAACCGTCTGCGGGTTGGCGATTGCCACGAATGTGTTCCACACCTGATAGGCGGCCGGAACCATCAAGACGATCATGATGCCGGGGACAATACCCCTATAGGCAAGATAGGGGCACACGAGGAGGGCCGCCAGGCACACTATCCCCGTCAGAGTTACCTCGATAAAGAAATAGCGTTTGAGATAGCTGTAGGTCGTCTTCATAGTGCCCCGTTTCAAAAAGACCTGGCGCACACGCATCGTACGCGCCAGGTCCTATCCGATTAAATCAGCCCTGCATTAAACCAGCTTAGTAGGATAACTTACGCCTCGACCTCATGCATGGCCTTGGCCTCCTTGAGGATGCGAGCGCGGTTCCAGACAGCCATGGCGATAGCGACCACAGCGACGATAGCGGCACCGACATAGCCGAGCCAGCCATTGAGGCGAGTGATGACCCAAGTGAGCGGGTTAGCGCCGTCGCAGATGGAGGAAATCATGGTGTCAGCAGCACCGGTAGCACCGGCGATGTCAAATCCGACGTTGTTGGCAGCCGTGGTGATGAGCGGAGCAAGGTCGGTAGCGATGTACAGGCCAACGGCGAGGACAATGATACCGATCAGGATACCGCGGAAGCCGTTGTTCTCAACGATCGGGGTGATCAGAACGAACATCCAGGGCACAACTGCAAGGTCGGCAAAGGGCAGAACCTTGTTGCCCGGCAGCACGACGGCCAGAATGATCATCAGAGGAACCAGGATGTAGGCGATGGTGAGGGTGGTTGGGTGACCGACGCCCACGGCGGAATCGAGGCCGATGTAGATCTTGCCGCGGTTCTTAAAACGCTTCTGAACGAACTCGGAAGCGGAGTCGCTGATGGGGATCAGACCCTCCATGAGCAGGGCTGCCATCTTCGGGATGAGAACCAGAACAGCACCGAGGGAAACGCCCGTGGTGAGCACGCTAACCAGAGAGGTCTGGATGTCTGCGCCGTTCCAGTATGCAAGAGAGCCGATAACGAGACCAATAACGGAACCGATGATCATGGGCTCACCGAAGATACCGAACCTCTGCTGAAGATCATCAACGTTGATGTTGATGTCCCTGAGGCCAGGGATGTGGTCGATGATCCAGTTAAAGAGCATGGCGATCGGCGCATAGGCGGTGGTGAAACCATGCGGCAGGGAGACGCCGGGCATACCCAGAGACTTCTCGACCTGCGGAGCAGTGTAGTCGCCCAGAACCATGATGATGATCATGTTCAGGACAGCGGCAATAACACCCATGGCGATGTTGTCCGTGACAATCGCGACGAGGGCGCCCGTAAAGGCGAAGTGCCAATAGTCCCAGATGTCAACGTCGACGGTCTGAGTGGTGTTCGTCAAGAGCATGACGATGTTAACGATAAGGCCGAGCGGAATGATGATGGTACCGACAACCGAGCCCATCGCGATGGCGGCGGCAGCGGGCCAACCGACATCGATAACGGACAGGCTGAAACCAAAGCGTTCGATCATTTCCTGAACGGCAGGAGCGAGCGTCGTGCCAAGTAGGCTATTGATGACGAGGTTGAGGCCAATAAAGCCAATACCGACCGTCAGGCCAGCGCGCAAGCTCTTACCAAAGCCCGCACCGAGCACGCAGCCGAGAATCGTAATGACGATGGGCATAACCACAGATACGCCCAGCGAGTTAATGAACGAGAAAAAGCCAAGAATTGCGTCCATCGCGTTCTATCCCCTTTCAAAATAGACAAAGTTATCCTGGGGACGTATGTCCCTTCCAATACAACGCTAGTTTTAGCCGGGTGATCCCTTTTCGGTAGGGGCTACTCAGCCATCAGGGCCAGAATCTGCTCCTCAGCAGCGGCGGTGCCAACACCAGTAAGGTAAGGAATGCCGTTGACGTAAGGGCACTGGAGGCCAGCGGGGGCCATGGTCGTGGCAATCAGGAAATCAAAGTTGGGAGACTTTGAAGGGGCCTCGGAAACCTTGCACTGGGTGATCTCGAACTGTCCGGCATAGCCCTTGGAGATCAGCATCTCCTCGACCTTCTTGTGGACAGCAGTAGAAGTGCAGATACCGGAACCGCAGGCCAACAAAATCTTCTTCATATCTTTCTCCTTTCGGAATTAACGTATCACTAAAAGTAACCCACTAGAACCTGAGCTGCTTGCCCGTCAATTGATACATGGCGGTTCGCTAACTCCAGCTCCACGGGCACCCGTCTATCCGTCAACGGATGGCAGAGGGCTACTCGCCCATCACCACGACCTTCACCTTGCGCGTACGCTCGCGGGTGCGGTCGTAATCGACGAGGTAGATGCTCGCCAGACCGTTCATCTCGAGCTTGCCCTCGGCAACCTCAAACGTCTGGTTGCTGCCGACCAGCGTCGAGCGCAGATGCGCGTCGCCGTTCCACAGCATGGTGCGGTCACCGCCAGGCAGCCAAGCCTCCAGGTTGGGCCAGGACTCGACCTCCTCAAAGTGACGCAGGCCGGGATAGCGGTAGGTGTTCCAGTCGTGCTGCTCCGGGAAGATACGCTCAAGACCGGCGTTGAGATCGGCCTGAAGATAGGTATCGCCAGCGGGCGTGTAGTCGTGGTCGAACTCCTCGGAGAAGACCGCGCAGGTGGTGTGGCAGGAGATCACCGTAACGGTGCCCTCCTTGATGCCGGAGTTCTCGACGGCAGTGGCAACGCCTTCGGTGATGTCGACATACGTCGGCTTACCAGCGAGCGTCTCCGTCTTTAGGGTCTCTTTGTAGACAGCCATGTTTTACGCCTCCTTGCAAAATTCGGTTCGGGCACGATCGAGTGCCTCGAACATCTCGTCAAGCGTTGCAAACGGATCCTCGGCGGCAACGATGCCCGAGGTGCCACCCGTTGCGTCGGCGCCGTACTTGATGGCGTCGTAGACGTTCTGGCCGGTGGAAATGCCAGCTGCCTGAAGCACCTTGGTCTGGGGGGAAACCGCCTTGACGGCCTCGGTCGAGCCGCGCATGTAGTCCTCGCCCGCGACCTGGCCGGTGCCGATAAGGCTCGTCAGCTCGCACACCATGACGTCGGGGTGCAGGCCGGCGATCCACTCACCCTCCTCCACGGAGTCGGCGCACACGACGGTGAGAATGCCCACTTCGTTGGCGCGCGCAATGGTGGAAGCGAGTTCATGAACGGTGCAGGGGTTCTCTGCATGGTTGAGGAACGTCGCCTTGACGCCTGCGGCGGCGAGAGCCTCGGGGAGCACATGGCCCATGCCGCGACCGGGCTTGAGGCTCTCCATGTGCTGTGCGCACGGAATCAGGTGCGGGCAGGCCTCGATGATGTGCGGAAGGTCGATCAGCTGTGCGGTAAACAGCACGTCAAAGTCGTACTTGGCCGCAAGCTCATCGGTCTTTTTCGCGAGCGCATAGATATCCTCGCCGTACAGGTACGACTTGGGATTCACCACGAAAAACGGCGTCCTAAGCTGAGTTTTCTCCATAGCATCAAGCCTCTCCACTCTCTGTCCCCGCAGCCCCGTAGCGATGGACAACTAATAGACTAGTTGTACACTTCACTGTGTACATCTAGTTGTATACACCAGAATGAACAGCTTCGTGTACCCAATATGGAGTTGTGCTCTTTGAACGGTCGATTATTTCCCTTAAACGGCGATAGCAGTAGATGCAGGCAGCATGGGAGCATCTTGCCTTAGAGAGGCTAATCGGCCTGTTCGGCCGTCCCTACGATATGCTGTCCCGGCTTAAACCACGTATAGGTCCATTCGATGCAGACCCCGTCTTCCAGGCAGATGTTCTGCTCCAGCAACAGCAGTGCGGCCGACTCACTGCAGCCGAGCAGCTCACCGTATTCGATTCCCGCCGTCCGTGCGCTGTAACGCATGTGTGAGATCTTGATTTTGCGCCCAGAGCACTGCTGGACGGCATTGAAGAGTGATTCCTGGGTGTAGTCGATATCCAGCAGTCCCGGGCACTCCGGCAGATTCAGCCAGCTTTCTTGGCACATGATGGGCTCGCCGTCCACCGTGCGCACGCGGCGCATAAACATGGCCTCGACACCGGGCTCAATGCCCAGCTCCGCTGCCACTTCGGCACTTGCTGGACTTACGCTCTGCTCGATAACATGTGTCTCGAACTCCTTGCCCTGCTCGCGCAACGAATCGGCAAATGAGAGTGGGCGAACACCGGCAGGATGCGAAATGCCAGGCTCGGCAACATACGTTCCGCTGCCACGCACCTGGACCAGCAGGCCTTCTTCGACAAGCGAACTTAGCGCCTTGCGCACCGTACCGCGCGCAACCCCAAACACCTTCATGAGCTCGTGCTCCGAGGGGATCTTGCTGCCGGCGGTCCACTGCTTGGTAAAAATCCGCTCGCGCATTATCTCTGCCAGCTGCAGGTAGATGGGGTCTTTCGACTTGAGTATAGCGAGGTCAATCGAATTTCTCGGCGCACCGTGCTGCATGCTCACCGTGTCCAGGCCACTTGCTACGGCCTCATGAACGTCAAAACTTGCAGCCACTTCGATCGCCTCCCAGTTGTCCACTTCCTGCCCACCATAGCGCAAGCTATTGAATATCGGACTGAAAAATTGACGAACGAGCAAATTTGCACGCTCGGCGACCATATCCAATCGCTTGTCCTGGATCATCAACAAGCCGGGCCTTTAGACCAGAAGACCCCGGCACCGCAGTTCACAGCGGTACCGGACTCGATATTTCTCTGGTGCCCCCTGGCGGATTCGAAAACTTCCCCCGCGGGGAAATTGATAGGCTCTGTTAGGCCAGGATTGACATTCCGCCCCATCATCTTCCTGCGATTGCAAAACTATCGCCCCCTTGCCGGGTTTGAATCCGGCAAGGGGGCGATACGCTCAGGGTCGGACAGGCCGCCCGTCCGGGCCCTACCGCTTCGGGCCGGCCCGCCGGCTATCCCGCCGTTTTCCCGTCGGGCAGGAGCGCGCGCGACAGCTCACCAAATGCGGCACCATCACAGAAAAGGCGGCCGACCTGCTCATCTCCATGGCGGATTTCTTCATCAACCGCCGCGCGTAGAGCGGCGCAATGCAAGAACGCCTTCCGTGCTTCCCTTTGCGGGACCTACTTCGCCCGTGCGCGCACGCGGCAATACATCAGGCCACCCGCGGCAATGATCAGCGCGGATGCAACCAAAACCGCGCCAACCATAACCCAGTTGCCGCTACCCACAGCAGAGGCGGCGGCCGTCGAGGTCACGATGGATGGAATGCGGCCAAATGTCGCGATAAGGACGACGGGGGCAAAGCGCATCTTGGTAAGCCCGGCGAAATACGTGAGGAAGTCCTTCGGCGTGCCTGGGATGAGGAAGATAACGAGCATCACCAGCTCAAGGCGCTTGGCATTGTTGAGCCAGGAGAACCGATCGAACAGGCTTCGATCGAAAAATAACCCCACCAAACGCCAGCCCCACCGGCGCGTCGCCCAGTAGATTACCGAAGTCGCAACCGCCGAGGCCACGAGACACAACGCCGTGCCCTCCCAGAAGCCAAAAGCGTAGCCACTCGCCAACTCGACGGGCTCGCCGGGCAGGAACGACAAGAAGATCTGCGTCGCGTTGATTCCCAGCATGGCGAGTCGGCTCATCACCGCGTTGTCGGCGACGAAGGCCCGCACTGCCTGCGGGTCCGCAAGCCATGCGAGCATACTCGGGAGATACTCCCAACACGCAGCGGCGATTCCAATCGCGGCGACGGCGAGGAGGATCACGGCGCGGCGGCGCAAGGTCTTTCGGCGAGCGTCGAGGTCGTTTTCGGGCTCAGCCTCCGCCGGTGCGAAACCCGCCGTAGGCTTCGCATCTGCAGCCAGTGACGCGGAAGCCGTGCGCGCTCGAGCCTCCTCCACCTCGGGTTTGACGCGACGGCGCAGCTCGCTGAGAATGCCCGTATCCACACGGTGCGCAGCTCCCCCGCAGGAGACCTGGCCGGTGTAGCTTTCCGCTTCGGGCTGCATTTCCATCATCGCGATCCCTCCTTGGTTTTAGGACAAGGATAGTTTCTCAACCGCGTGTCTACCTTTTGTCTACCAGTGATGACAATTCAGTAAGCCTTACGTTAAGGTAAGCCTTTCTTAAGGTAAGGTCGGCGCATCACCGAGAACAAGCTCCCCCTTCTTCAACCTTATGCAGGAACGCGGTCACCCCTCTCGCTCCGCGCCATCCACGTCAAACGTCGCAGCCACACATGCGCCACCCATTTCGCCGTTCGCCAAATCAATCGCACCGCCGTGCAGCCCACACAGGATGCTCGACACGTTCAGCCCCAAGCCAAAGTGCTCGGCAGACTTGTTCTCGCTGAAAAACGGATCACATCCGCGGCGTAGCGCCTCGGGCGTGAAGCCCGGACCGTCATCGCTCACGCGGAGGACGAGCTCGCCCTCCCGTACGACTGCCTCCAGCCCAACGACACCGCGCGCGTGTCCACACGCGTTGCTCAGCAGGTTATCGAGCACCTCCTCGACGAGAGAAAGGTCGACATACGCGAGGCCGCTCCCCATATCCGCGGTGTGCGGACGGGGCCTCTGCACGATCGGGGCCGCCGGATCCACCATCGGCTCCTTCCCCGCCGTGCCCGCCCGCCCAAAATGCACCGGCGGCATCTGCGGACTCAGGCGCAGGGCAAGGCCCTCGCCACGTGCCGCGACAACCTCCGCGGCATGGGCGGCGAGCTCGTCAACGAGCTCGCTTGCCGGCATGATGCAGCGCTCGACGGGTCGATCCTCCAGCTTGGTGAGTCCGCCCATTTCTGTAGCGTATCGTTCAAGCCTCATCACCTGCGACGAAAGCGCGTTAAGCGACTCCTCTGCAAGCGCATCCCCACGGTGCAGGCGCTTCTGCGCCATCTCAACCGTGCCCTTGAGTACCGTGATCGGCGTGCGCATATCGTGCGCGAACGCCGCATTGAGACGTCGGCGCCCTTCCGCCGTACGCCACAGCTCCCGCTGGGCATCGAGCAGCGAAACCCTCATGTCTTCGAGCGTCTCCGACAAGCGGCCGAGCTCCTTGCCCCGAACCCGCTCAATCGAAAAGTCCAAGTCTTGTCCGGCTATGCGCTCCGCAGCACCCGAGAGCTCGCCCAAAGGACCGGCGATATGCAACCGATAGAACCTACGGAACATGATCCAGCCCAACCCGCCGTACGCCAGCACCGGAGCAAGGCCGGTAGCAATCGCCAGAATCCACGGCATGGGGCCGGCGGGGCGCTGGGATGCCGCATAATATGCGGTGTTCGAGACGAGGTTCTCGCCAAAAGTCTCCTCCAGGTCCGCACCGGTCATCGACTCGAACAGCTCGACACTCTGCAGGCGATTCGCGCGGCTAAGCTCGTCATATCGCGCCAGATTGTCCGCGGAGATCGAGTTGTTCACCTCGAGGACTTCCTCCTGCGGATACCATTCGTTGTAATTGAGACCCCAGTCGTACAGCTGAACCTGTCCGTTGCGAACCATGTCGACCGTCGCGTGTATCACGCTGGCCGCATCCGCACCCTCAGGTGCGTAATCGTCTCCGGCCTCCCAGTCCCCCGTGGCGATGAACACCACGAGCGGACCGTCGCCCGGCAGGTCAAGCTCGGAGGCGGGAAGCAATTCTCGCGCCACGGGGTCATAGATATATGGCCCCGAATCAACCACGCCGCGCTGTGTCAGGCCGTTTTCGAACGTCACCTCAAGTTCGTAGTAGCCGTTGTTCCAGGTGGAAAGAAGCTCGATGAGCCCCAGCGTCAGCACCGTGGCGACCGCGAGGTACGTGCCCAGGTACACCGCGAACGTCAGGCCGAGCGGGCGCGTGCGCCACCATGCGCCGAGACGCTCCCGTCGAGGAAGCCGCTTGAGGGCCTCGCGCTCACGCGCCCGGCTTTCGCGACGCGACGCCCGACGGACGCGGCGTTCATCCCCGCGCGCGGCCAGCCGGGAATGCCATCCGTCCGCATCTCCCGCGCGCCTCACTTGGCCACCCACTTATAGCCGACGCCCCAAACCGTAGCAATGGGATCCCCCACCACGCCCGCCGCGGCGAACTTGTTACGAATACGGCGGATGTGCTCGCGTACCTGCGAGGGATCGCCCGCGGCGTCCCAGCCCCATACGCGCTCGTATATGGCATCTCGGTCGAACACTTGGCCGGGGCGCTTGCTCAGAAGGGCGACGATGTCGAACTCAAGCTTGGTGAGGTCGACGGCCGCCGTGATCGAGTCATCCGACTCGCATGGCTGCCGCCCGCCGTTCGCGCCGTGAACCTCCACAACCCGCTGCGCGTAATCGATGGTAAGTTCGCTAAAAAACCGCGCGGCATTGCCGCTTTGGCCGCCGCGGGCCCTCCCCTCGCGCGCCATGTGGGCCGCCACACGACGACCCAGTACCTCAAGGGAAAAGGGTTTGAGCACGTAATCGTCGGCGCCGGCGGCGAAGCCATCGAGCTGGTCCACGTCCTCGACGCGGGCGGTCAGAAATATGATGGGACAGCTCACGTGCTCGCGCAGGCGACGACAAACCTCAAAGCCGTCCATGCCCGGCATGTTCACATCGAGCAGTATGATGTCGAGCGCAGATTCGGCCGAGGCAGCGGCAAGCGCCTCTGCGCCGCTATGCGCAGTCGTGACCTCGCAACCCTCCATGCGAAAATACTCCGCAAGCATATTCGCGATATCGATCTCGTCATCAACGACCAGCATGTGCATGGCGCTCACTCCACTCTTCCAACAGCAAGACGCTCCCAGGTGCCCGGGCTTCGCGCCGCATAATCTCCCACCCGTAATCTTGCTCCAAATCTGTCTACTCTTTGTCGAGAGTTAACTCTCGCGGCACCATACCCAGGCGGCACGAAAGCCACCCCTCCCCAAGGGTCTCCAGTAATCCGTGAGCGGTACGCCCGAATCGGCTAGCGGCAAATCCCCCTTTCTCCAGCTATTGACGGAATAAAGGTATTGTTGGTTTGAAATGAGGGCGGGCCTCCCTTACCTTCGGATTGTCTAGATTCGAGGAAGAGGAGACCCGAGATGAATCTTACCGCACCGGCCGCCGTGGCGGCGCTGGAGACCGCGTTCCCGGACATGCTGAGGGCGGAGTCCGGAGGCTTCGGGGCGTTCGAGTCCGAGGCGAGGTCGGTCGCGCTGTCCTGCTGCGCCGAGGTGCGCCCAAGGCGTTCCTCAGGCTTCGCCGCATGGGCGCGCGCACGTCTCGCAAGCGCGTCGCGCGCATCATGCGCGAGCGCGGATGGCGCGGCGTCACGCACGCGTGCTTGAGTGCCTTGGAAAGGCCGACAAGGGCCGTGAGGAGCGAGACCATAGCGGTCAGGAACTTCACGAACTCGGTGAAATCGGTCATGGGCATCACCTCCCATCGAATGGAGAGCTCTGCCCGGCACGAGGACTGCCGCCAGAATTGCGGGCATGGCAGAATCGGCACTGAATGGCAGCACGCTAAATTGGTGACGCGGGTGTCGACGGTTCGAATCCGCCGGCAGCTCCCACAAACCAGAAACGGCGCCGCTCTAGCGACGCCGTCATATTCTCTGGTGCCCCCGGGCGGATTCGAACCGTCGACACCCGCTTTAGGAGAGCGGTGCTCTATCCCCTGAGCTACGGAGGCATGTTGTACTAGTGTAGCAGATTTGCGCCACCGTCATGCAGCGCATGGCCACTCTTAGAAGTTGCGGTGGAATAGCCTTCCGGAAAGCGCGTGATCTTCTTAGTGCCGCGCAAAACCTCGGCGGCGATATAGTCGATCTCGTCCCAGGGAATCTGAATAAAGTCCTCGGGATTGCGTTCGTTGTAATACTCGAACGCTTTATTGCCCACCATCACGTTACCGTGGCTGGTAAGCCATCAGGCAGATTGCCGGCGTTGCCAGATCGACCGTGCTGTTTTGAGATTGCGCTATGCGCGCCTCGCCCTCCAAATAAAACAATCGGACCGCATCCAGCGTACCCACCGGGTGCGGTCCGTTTCAATGGCTCAAAAGCCCAAGCTTAGCAGCTCTCGGTCTTAAACCGAAGCGTGCTTACATGAAGCCGCAGACGCGACCGATGATACCCACGGCGAAGAGAGCCAGGATGATGACGATCGGGCTGACCTTCTTCTTGAGGAGCTTGCAGACAAACAGGGTCAGGCACACGGCGGCAAGGCCGGGGATGAGCTTATCGAGGCTAGCCTGAAGTGTGGTGACCTTCACCTGATCGAGGGCGGTAGCACCGATGGAGTTATACATCGTCAGCGCTTCCCTGATGCCCTCGGAGCCGGAGGGCAGGCTAGCCCAGTCGATAAAGGCGCCAGCAGACTGCGTGACCTTGGAGACGACCGGGGTGAAGGAGATGGACACCCAGCGCTCGACCAAGGCGCCGATGATGAACATACCCAGGATGGAAGCACCCTCGGTAACCTTGCCCATCAGACCGCCAGAGAGGTCCTTGGCGATGGAGGAGCCGACGTTAGCCCAGCCAAGGGCCATCATCTGGAGCGAGCCGCCCAGGAGGATGCCCTCCTGAAGGCGACCGGTTACGAGACCGATAAGCGTGCACGCCACGAGCGGCTGATGGAGCTGGAACTGATCCAGAATGCCTTCCATACCGGCAAGCAACGCGACAATCGCAACAAGCACAATAGTGATTGCAGACATGTATCGGACCCTCCTTTACTATGCTTGAGCGGCCAGTTCGGCCTTAGCATTCTTCAACATGGCGTCGAGGTCCTCGGAGGAATCCGAAGGAACCTTGCGGACCTCGAACTTGACGCCCTTGGCCTTGAGGGCCTCGAGGGTCTTGACGTCGTCATCGCCCATAGCGACGGCATTGGTGACGACGACCTTGCCCTTGGAATAGGCCATAGAACCGATGTTGACTTCCTTGATGTCGACGCCGGCCTCGATGGCCTTGAGCAAATCCTGCGGGTTCTCGAAGAGCAGCAGCGCCTTGGTGTCACCAAAGCGCGTGTCCTTGACGAGCTTGGCCATCTTCTTGATGGGCACGACGTTGGCATGGACTCCCGGAGGGGCAGCCTGCTCGATCATGGTCTTGCGGAGCTCGTCGTGGGCAACGCCGTCGGAGACCACGATAATGCGGTTAGGGTTAATCTGCTTGGTCCACGTAGTGGCCACCTGACCATGCAGCAGACGGGTGTCGATACGGACGTGGGCGATCTTGATGTGCCCGTCGCCGATGACCGTTCCCGGAGGGATGGCGCCTGCAGGAGCAGCGGCGGCCGCAGCCGGCTTCTTCTCCTCGGGCTCCAGAGACTCGGGCTTGACGCGCACGCCAGCCTTAGCCTCAGTCACGAGATGTTTTGCGATCGCATGTGCAGTGTTCTTTGCATCAAAGAACTTGACTAATTTAGCCAAATATGCTCAAGAAACTTAGCCCATGTAGTTGTTGGACGTTCTTATTCGACTAGTCGTTTAAGAACGTCCCAATGTCTAGGCGATGTGGAGGGGGTTGGCGGCGTCGACGGCGTCGGGGGTGTCGACAGAAGCGTCGACATCGGAGTCGACGGGTGCGGTGTCCGCGGAGTCCTCGTCGGGGGTCTCGATCTGCTTGATCATGACCTCCTGGCCCTGGAGCAGGTAGGTCTCGCCGCTACCGCAATGGGGACAGGTCTTGCCGTGCTCGACCGTCGCGTAGTCGCTGCCGCACGTCTCGCAGTGCGTCACGGCCTCGACGGGTTCCACAATCAGTTCCGCACCTTCGGTGATGGGCTTTTTATCTGCCGCCCAGCGCCAAGCGTCGAGCAAAAGATCGGGGACGACGCCCGAGACCTCGCCCAGCAGCAACGTCACGCTCGAGACGTGACCCACGCCATTAGCGCGCGCCACATTCTCAACATCGCGAATGATGTGGTAGACGATTCCCAGTTCGTGCACTTTGTTATCCTTCCGCCGTTCTAACGAACGGCGGTCGGCTTGACGCTGCGCGAGCCCCAGACGGACGATCTGCCTTTCAATCGTCGGGCATGGGCAAAAGCCCTATGCCCTCCTCTTTCAAGGCACCTCGCCACGCGCGGGACTCACTCGCTGTCCAACTGCCTTCTGCGCCGTTCGCTTACTCGTTACGTTCTTTTACTTCTTCCCGAACTTAATTTTGATGGCGCGCTTCAAGGCGTACTTGCCCAGGCTAGGGAGCTTTTGCTCGTATTTGACCATCGTGGAGCACTCGGGGCGGTCGCGATCCAGATGGATGGCGTCAAACGCGCACTTGGTGGTGCACAGGCCGCAGCCGATGCACTTGTTGGGGTCGACGATCGAGGCGCCGCAGCCCAAGCAGCGGGCGGTCTCGGTACGCACCTGTTCCTCGGTGAAGGTCTCGACGTACTCACGGAACGGCTCGGCCTTTTCGCGCTCGCGGTCAACATGCGCAACCTCGCGGCTCGCGTTGTCATAGCTCTCGATCACGACATCGTCGCGGTCGAGCGCGGCGTAGCGGCGCTGGTTACGGCCGATGGTGAGCGTGGAGCCCGGCTGCACAAAGCGATGGATGGACACCGCGGCCTCGTGACCGGCAGCGATGGCGTCGATGGCAAAGCTGGGGCCGGTGTAGACGTCGCCGCCCACAAAGATGTCGGGCTCGGCGGTCTGATAGGTCTGGGGGTCGGCAAGGGCACCCTGGCCGCGGCCGAGCTCAACCTTGGAGCCGGCCAGCAGGTTGCCCCACACGATGGACTGGCCAATCGACATGACGACGCGATCGGCGTCGACACGGCGCAGGTCGTTCTCGTCGTACTCGGGCGCAAAGCGACCCTCGTCGTCAAAGACACGCGTGCAGCGCTTAAAGGTGATGCCGCACACGCGGCCGGCCTCGTCCAGGTGGACCTCCTTGGGTCCCCAACCGCAGCTGATGTGAGCGCCGTCCTCGATGGCCTCGCGACGCTCTTCCTCGCTGGCGGGCATCTGCGCCTCGCTCTCCAGGCAGAACATCTCAACGTGCTCGGAGCCCAGGCGGCAGGCATTGCGGGCCACGTCGATGGCCACGTTGCCGCCGCCCACCACGATGGTGCGACCGGGCAGTGCGTCGATCTTGC
Source organism: uncultured Collinsella sp. (assembly GCA_902496945.1). Classification (GTDB taxonomy): domain Bacteria; phylum Actinomycetota; class Coriobacteriia; order Coriobacteriales; family Coriobacteriaceae; genus Collinsella. The sequence goes on along the minus strand of CABVDE010000001.1, from coordinate 78,127 downwards.
CGCTGTTGACCTCGCGCAAGAAGTCGACGGCCACGGTCACATCCTCGGCATCCTCGCCCGGAATACCGGCAAGGCGACCGCCCTGACAGCCAATAGCAACGTAGAACGCCTTAAATCCCTGTGCGCGCAGCTCGTCGAGCGTCACATCGCGGCCGACCTCCACGCCATAGCGGAACTCGGCACCCATCAGGCGAATGACTTCGACCTCGGCCTCGATCACGTCCTTCTGCAGCTTAAAGCTGGGAATGCCATAGGTGAGCATGCCACCCGGGCGATCGTTCTTCTCGAAGACGACGGGCTTGTAGCCCTTCTCGGCCAGGTAGAAAGCGCAGGACAGGCCGGCCGGACCGGCACCGATGATGGCGATCTTCTGGTCGAAGCCGCCGGCGCGCGTAGGGGTCACCACAGGTGGGACATAGCGGGTCTCGGCATCCAGATCGCGCTGGGCGATAAACTTCTTGACCTCGTCGATGGCCACGGCCTCGTCCACGCGACCGCGGGTGCAGGCATCCTCGCAGCGGCGATTGCACACACGGCCGCAGATAGCGGGCAGCGGGTTCTCGCGCTTGATGAGCGCTAGCGCCTCGTCATAGCGGCCCTGCGCCGCGAGCTTCAGATAGCCCTGAACGGCAATGTGCGCGGGGCAGGCCGTCTTGCAGGGCGCGGTGCCGGAATCGTGTGTCTCGATGCGGTTGTCGTTGCGGTAGTTGGGTGACCACTTGGTGTGGTCCCACTTGGTGGCATCGGGCAGCTCCTGGCGCGGATACTCGGGCACCTGTCCGCCGGCCTTTTTGCTGCAGAGCTTCTGGCCGAGCTTGGCGGCACCGGCCGGGCACACCTCAACGCAGCGACCGCAGGCCACGCACTTGTCCTTCTCGACCTTGGCGACATAGGCAGAGCGCGACAGGTTGGGCGTGTTGAACAGCTGCGAGGTGCGCAGGGCGTAGCACACGTTGACGTTGCAGTTGCAGATGGCGAAGATCTTGTTCTCGCCGTCGATATTGGTGATCTGGTGCACAAAGCCGTTGTCCTCGGCCTGGCGCAAGATGTCATAGACCTCCTCACGCGTCACATAATGGCCGCGGTCGGTCTCAACCACATAGTCGGCCATATCGCCCACGGCAATGCACCAGTCGGCGGGGTCGTCGGCGCAGCCCTCGCCCATCACACGACGGCTCGCGCGGCAGCTGCAGATGCTGGCGGCATATTTGCCATCGTATTTGTCGAGCCAATGCTCGATATGCTCGATCGGCACCGAGGTGCTCGTGGCGTCGATGGCCTTCTCGACCGGGATAACGTGCATGCCGATGCCGGCACCACCGGGCGGTACCATCGGCGTGGCTTTGGACAGCGGCCCCTTGGACGCCTGCTCAAAGAACTTGGCATAGACCGGATGCTCCTCGAGCTGGCCCACGCGCATGTTGAGGAACTCGGCAGAACCCGGCACCAGCATGGGCAGCACCCATTGTTTGGCGCGCTCGGGGTTTTCCCAGTTGTACTCGAGCAGGCCCGTATAGCTCATGTCGTCGAGCATCTTTTCGATATCGCCCTTGGGCATGCCGGTGAGCTTGACCATCTCGGGCAACGTGTAGGGACGGCGCATCTTCATCTTGCAGAGCACTTCGGCCTGCTCGTCGGTTGCGGCCTCGGCAAACGACCAGTACTCGTAGCCCAGCAGCTCGTCGCGGTGCAGCAGGCGGTTGGTGCAGTGCTCGCACAGCTTGACGATGGCCTCGCGCGGATGCTCCGGTATCGGCGGCACGAACTCCGCGCCGATATCGGGCTCGGTGTAGCTAATCCCCGGTCCGTTGAGAATCATGGTCGTCCCTTCTCTTGCCGCAGCCCGGTGAGGCCGCAGCGCCCCTCTTTTTTTACAGGTCGGGCATGCCCCCATGCCGTTCACCCACTATTGTTGACATTGTGTCAAAAATAGTATTGACGAACCGTCAACAATATTCAAGACTGTTAGGCGAACGGTCGGGCTCAAACGGATGAAAGGCGGCAAAATGGACGATTGCGCAGCGAATATCTCTGTGATCGATGCCGTCCCCGCATCCGATAGCGCGGCAAAGCGCCTGTCAGGCGATGAGCGCCGTCGCGAGATCCTCGATGCCGTGCGCACCGTAAGCTCCGAGCTTGGTGTATCCCATCTTTCGGTCTCCGCCGTGACCAAACGGGCCGGCTGCACACGCTCGCTGTTCTACCACTACTTTGCCGACATGGACGCCGCCGTCACCGCCGTTATGGACGAGGCAATCGACGGTTTTATCGCCGAACTCGAGCAGTGGAATGCCAGCCGCACGATTGGCGACATCGAGGGCGCACTCGACACCGTCGCCCCGCTCTTTAAGCGCCTGGTCGCCAGCGGCCACGAGCTGCCGAGTACGCTCACCTCAAGCAGCGGCGCACTCTACGGCGGCTTTCTGCACAACGTGGTTCAGCGCGTGGCTCAGTACATCTGCGACACCACCGTGGTGGACTTTGTCGCCCATCATGAGCTACGCATCGACCATGTCTACGAGACGTTCTACACCCTCATCATGGGACTGTTGATGTATATCCGCACGCACCCCGATGTGCCCGACGAGACGGTCAAGGAGATCATCGCATCGACACTCCACATCGAGGGCTATACCGCTAAGTATCCCGAGCGCAAGCCGCGAAACTAGCGCTACCAGGCCAAACTGCCCGCGATCGGAAGAGGGGCCGCGGGCGTGTGAAAGGAGAGCAGCATGCTGTTCGATGTTTGGGGTAACAATACCCTTATCCACTGGGTCGGCTGGGCGATGGTCTTTATCGGCCTGATCGTACTCAACGAGGTCGGCCGCCGCACCAAGCTGGGCGCGGCAATCATCTTTGGCGTGGCTCCGCTGGCCATGACCATCTACTGCGTCGCTATCGCCGTGGGCGTTTCGCAGGGTGCCGAGTGGGCGCTCACCAACCCCACCCATGTGTACCAGAACAGCTGGTTCCATTACGCCAAGGTGTACGCGGCGCTGGCCGGCTGTTGGGGCTTCATTGCCATTAAGTACCAGTGGGGAAAGATCGGCAAGGCGCACTGGTTCCGCGCATGGCCGTTTGTGATCGTCGCCATCAACATCATGATCGCCGTCGTGTCCGACTTCGAGAGCGCCTATCACTTCTTTGTCCTGGGCGAGCCCACTTGGGTCACCTCCGAGGGCGCCACGCAGCTGGCCGGCTGGAACAACGTGTTCAACGGCATCGCCGGGATCATCAACATCTTCTGCATGACCGGCTGGTGGAGCGTCTACGCCTCCGAGGACAAGACCGATATGCTGTGGCCCGACATGACCTGGGTCTACATCATCGCCTACGATATCTGGAACTTCTGCTACACCTACAACTGCCTACCCACCCACTCCTGGTTCTGCGGCTTTGCGCTGCTGCTGGCGCCCACCGTGGCCGCCTTTATCTGGAACAAGGGCGGTTGGATCCAGAACCGCGCCTTTACCCTGGCCATTTGGTGCATGTTTGCCCAGGTGTTCCCCTACTTCCAGGAGGAGTCCATCTTTGTGACCCACTCCACGCTCGACCCCGCCGCTGCCACCGCGGTCTCCATCGCCGCGCTGGTCGCCAACATCGCCGCGATCATCTACATCGCCTACCGCGCCAAGAAGCTCGGCCGCAATCCCTACAAGCAGGATGTCTTTGAGGGCACCAGCGATTGGGAGAAGGCTACCGCCCGCCGCGCCAAGGTGGATTACGCGCACGCCGAGTAACGTGGTCGACGCAAACGCCGCCTAAACGTGAAGCCGCCTGGCCGGCTCCACGCAACGCAACGTATTGTATGCCCCCGGAAAGCGATTCATCCGCTTTCCGGGGGCTTTTTGTTGTTGCGCGCATCCCCGCACATATTCAAAACTTCTCGCACAGATAAAATCAGATTTCCGATCGTCTGACAGCTCTATATGGCCCTGTTTTTGGGTACATTGTTGTCCCGATATTGAGCTTGGGGGATGTATGAAAGATGAGACGATGGGCCAAGAGGATGCGGCCCAAGATGCAGAAGCTTGCGCTGAGGCTTTGGAGAGCTTAGACCGGATTTCACTCGATGAGATTTCGTTTGATGATACGGTCGTCGATATGCAGGATGAGCCGGAAGCCGAGGCGCAGTCCGATAATCAGGATGCGGACGGCGTTGAGCCTGCCGAAGATGAGGCGGATCACGAAGACTCCGAAAACGAGGCCGGCAACCAGCCCGAATCCGACACGGGCGAGGAAACCGTCTTGCTCGGCAGCTTGCCGGCCGAGGATTCGCTGACCCGCGAGCTCCCCGGCCTAGGTTCTGCTCCTGTCGTCGACGAGACCATCGCCATGGGCGATATTCCCCTACCGTCCGTTCCCTCGGCACACGAAGCCGAGATCCGTCATCGCAAGATGTCGCCCAAACGCCGCAACCTGATGGTCGCCGGCGCCATGGCCGTCGTGCTTGTCGCCGGTGGAGTAGGCTACGCGGCTTGGAATGAATACCGGCAAGAGCAGGCCGCCGTTGTCGCCGCCAATGCCCACACGATGATGTCGGTGCAGATTGGCGTGCATGCCGCGGGCCTCGATTGCTCGACCGGCTCCAAGATTCCCGTGCAGGTAAGCGGGCAGGACTCCGATGGCTCCTCCGTGAGCGAAACGCTCTATGTTGACGAGCACGGTCGCGGCATCAAACTGCTGCCCGGGGATTACACGCTCTCCATCGCCGCCTCCCCCATCGCGGCCGACGGCACCATCTACACCATCCCGACCACCAAGACGCAGGTCACCGTTAAGAGCGATGGACAGGATTTAAGTGCCCAGGCCACCTTTAAGCTCAAGGTGCCTTCGGCCGACACGGTGACTGACGACCAGATCGATGCCGCCGCCAAGTTTGCCGAGGAAGGCGGCGCGAGCTCTGCCGCCGCGGCAAAGATACTCCAGCAGGCGGCAATTACGCGCCGCGATGCCGCCGCCAACGCCGTAAGCGCAAGCGAGGCTCAGTCCGCCCGCGATGCCGACGCTCGGCATAAGGCGACGAACCTGTATCAGCTCGATATTCCGGTTGAGTGGTATGGCAAGGTCGCAACCTGGCAAAACGGCAGCACGCTGTGCATTTATCTGGACGGTGACACCAACACACCGCTCGTGACCCTTGTCGCCGTGCGCGATGGCGAGACCTTTACGCCCGACGACGGCGATACGGTTTTGGGCACGGTCAGGCTGGGCAACGGCTACACCGTCTATGCTAGCGGTCCCGTCTATCCGTATGTGATTCCGCAGACCATCAACGGGCGCACTCGGAACCCCGTGTCGACCTACCCCATGGACACGGCGATTGAGCTTGTCGAGCTCACGACCGGCAACCGCTACACGTACAGCCAGATCAAAAACGACCTGGTCGGTAAAGACGGCAAGGCAGATGCCGCGACCAAACTCGAAACCGACTACCTCGCCCAGATCCTGCTGCCGAGCATCAAAGCCCAGGACTAGCCGGCCCCAAGACGGCCGCCCCGCACCCACATCCCTAACGCAGTTGCGGTGAAATAGGGACTGTTTGCTGGGCAAACCGCAAAACAGTCCCTATTTCACCGCAACTTATTGGTGACTTTTAGGATGGTACTCAGCGCCAGGGGTCGGCTTCGAACATGGGCTCGCGCTCGGGGCGGCGATCGCTGTAGGGGTCGTAGCCGTCGTCGTCCTCGTTCTCGGCACGGATGTAGGGGTCGCGCGGCTTGGGCGCCGGTTTCGGCGCGGGCTTAGGTGCGGCGGACATGGCGTTAGTCGCCGGCGCGTTCGTCTTGATCTCGTCGTTCATCTGCATATCTCCTTGCCATGTACTCACGTTCAATATCATCGATTGTCGCACGAAAAAGAGTGGCGGACCCGTTTTGATCCGCCACCCTTGGCGTTTTGCGATGAAGGGCAGTTTAAAGCCAGCCCCAAAATCTACTCGGCGTCGGGGACCTCGTAGGTGGCCGCCGGCGTGCTGTCGCACACGACGGTAAAGCCGCCGTCCTTGTCGACGTCGACCGTCACCTGATCGCCCTCGCGCACCGTGCCGTCGATAATGGCCGCCGCGATGGCATCCACGACCTCGCGCTGCACCAGACGCTTGAGCGGACGTGCACCAAAGACAGGGTCCAGGCCACCCACGGCGAGCATCTGCTTGGCCGCTGGGGTGATGGCAAGCGTCATGCGCTCCTTGGCCAGACGCGCGCGAACGTCGGCGAGCTGGATGTCGACGATTTTCTCGATCTGCGCCAAGCCGAGCGGATGGAACACCACGATGTCGTCGATACGATTGAGGAACTCGGGGCGGAAGGTCTGAGCCATGGCCGCGTCGACCTGATGGCGCATCTCTTCCTCGTCCTTGCCCGAAAGATCGGCAATGGCCTTGGAGCCCACGTTGGACGTCATGATGATAATCGTGTTCTTGAAGGACACCTGGCGACCCTGGCCATCGGTCAGACGGCCATCGTCAAGCACCTGCAGCAGCACGTTAAAGACATCCGGGTGAGCCTTCTCCATCTCGTCGAGCAAGATCACGGAGTACGGACGACGGCGCACGGCCTCGGTGAGCTGGCCACCCTCGTCGTAGCCCACGTATCCCGGGGGCGCACCGATCAGACGCTGGACGCTGAACTTCTCCATGTACTCGGACATGTCGATACGCACGAGCGCGCGCTCGTCATCGAACAGGCACTCGGCCAGCGCCTTGGCGAGCTCGGTCTTGCCTACGCCGGTGGGGCCCAGGAAGAAGAAGCTGCCAATAGGCTTGTCTGGATCGGAGAGGCCCGCACGGCTGCGGCGCACGGCCGCGGCAACAGCAGACACGGCCTCGTCCTGGCCGATGACGCGCTTATGCAGCTCGCCCTCCAGGCCCTTCAGCTTGTCGAGCTCGCCCTGCATCATCTTGGACACGGGCACGCCGGTCCAGGCGCTCACGACCTCGGCGATCTCATCGGAGGTCACCTGTTCGTTGAGGCCCTCGCCGTCCTGCTGCTTTTGCGCCTCGAGCGCGGCCTCGGAATCCTGAATCTGCTGCTGCAGACCCGGAATCACGGAGTAGCGCAGCTCGGACGCACGGCCCAGGTCGCCGTTGCGCGTCGCGCGCTCCTCTTCGCTCTTAGCCTCGTCGAGCTGGCCCTTAAGCTCCTGCACATGGTCGATGGCATTCTTCTGGTTGAGCCAGCCGGCCTTTTGCACGTTGAGCTTTTCCTGGACCTCGGCAATCTCCTGGCGCAGAGCCTCCAGACGCTCCTTGGAGGCGTCGTCGGTCTCCTTCATGAGCGCCTGCTCCTCGATCTGCAACTGGGTGAGCTGGCGCGTGGTTGCGTCGATCTCGACCGGCATGCTGTCGAGCTCCATGCGCAAACGACTCGCGGCCTCATCGACCAGGTCGATGGCCTTATCGGGCAGGAAACGGTCGGCGATGTAGCGATCGGAGAGGTCGGCGGCAGCCACGAGCGCGCCATCGGTGATGTGCACGCCGTGGAAGATCTCGTACTTCTCCTTAAGGCCACGCAGGATCGAGATGGTGTCCTCGACGGTAGGCTCGGAGACCATCACAGTCTGGAAACGACGCGCGAGCGCCGCGTCCTTCTCGATGTACTTGCGGTATTCGTCGAGCGTGGTCGCGCCGATCGCGTGCAGGTCGCCACGGGCGAGCGCCGGCTTGAGGATGTTGCCGGCGTCCATGGAGCCCTCGGTGGCACCCGCTCCCACGATGGTGTGGAGCTCATCGATGAACAGGATGACCTTGCCTTCGGACTTTTGGACTTCCTTGAGCACGGCCTTTAAGCGGTCCTCGAACTCGCCGCGGTACTTGGCGCCGGCGACCAGAGCGCTCATGTCGAGCTCGATGAGGTCGCGGTCGCGCAGGGTACTCGGCACGTCACCGGCCACGATACGCTGGGCGATGCCCTCGACGATGGCGGTTTTACCGACGCCCGGCTCGCCGATGAGCACGGGGTTGTTCTTGGTGCGACGGGACAGGACCTGGATGGTACGACGGATCTCGTCGGTACGGCCGATGACCGGGTCGAGCTTGCCGGCGCGGGCAAGGTCGCAGATGTTGCGTCCGTACTGCTCCAGCGCCTCAAACTGGGTCTTGTCCTCGGCAGACGTCACTCGGTCATCGCCGCGCAGCTCCTCGTAGACCTGCTCGATACGCTCCTTGGTCACGCCGGCGTCGCGCAGAACGCGGCCGGCCTCGCCCTTGTCCTCGGCAAGTGCCATCAGCAGATGCTCGGTCACCACAAAGCTGTCGCCCATCTTGGTGGCCTTCTTCTCGGCCTTCTCGATGACGCGGACGAGCTCGTTTGACAGGCCCATCTGCTGGCCCTCACCCGAAACCTTGGGCGCGTGGTCGATGGCATCCTGTGTGGAACGCGCGAGCTGGGCCGGGTCGGCACCGATGCGCTCGATAATCACGGAGATGTTGCGCTCGCCGGCACCGAGCAGGGCAGACAGCAGGTGAATCGGCTCCACCGCGCCGGCCTGCGCGTCGGCAGCCGTGCTCATGGCGGTCTGCAACGCCTCGCGCGACGTCATTGCTAGCTTATCGATTCTCATGGAATCACCTCTCTTGGGGTGGCCGCCCTACGGGGTGGCTTCACGTTGTTCGAGAAGTATTGTTGCCAGCTTTGCATGATCTTATACATAAATCTAAGTCTCTATATATAAGATTTTCTGAGTGATTGATGGATAGGATGCTGAGACGTCGGTCCACTGTATCCCCGACGACCAACCGTCTCGATCTGTAACATCTAGCGACCGTTTCTGGCTCCAGATGTTACAGATCGAGAGGAAATATTCAGCAGCGCCCGTTTATCTCAATCTGTAACAACTACTCGGCAAATAAAGGTCCACCTGTTACAGATCGAGACAAACTGCGGACCACCACAAAGGCGCCTGTCCCCAATGTGGTAGTTTTCAACAAAGAAGCCGCCCCAATAAAAAGAGGCGGCATCAAGCAAGTCTATTTATTAGCGTCCCTCAAGACCCAACGAGAACGCACAAACGTAGCCCGGGGCTTACCCTTTGCCGAACGCGACCCTCGCGAAGCGCGTGAGCGGGCGGGAAAGGGTAAGCCCCGGGCGGACAAGTATGTGCGTTACTCGGCAGCGGCCTTGAACTTGTTGTAGTTGATCAGGCAGCCGGCCTTGACGATGGCGCGCTCCTCGGCCGTCATATCGGCGATATAGAGCTCAATCTGCTCGACCGAGCCGTCGGCGCGCACCACGTAGGCGGCGATGTCCTTCAGGTCGCCATCGAGCGCGGCGCGGATACCCGGCACAAAGACGTAGTCGCCCACCTCAAAGTTGGGCTCGGCCTCCATCTGGAAGGGCACCATGCCCCAGTTCATCACGTTGGAGCGATAGCGCTTGGTGGCGTACTCGTGGACGATGTTGGCCAGACCGCCGATCACGCGCTGGCAGCTCGCAGCCTGCTCGCGGGCGGAACCGTCGCCGGGTTTCTTGGCGTAGAGCATGGAGCCGTACTCGGTCGCCTTGGCATCAGCCGCGACACCCGCGCCGGCCAGTGCCTCAAACACACCGGCAAGCTCAGCATCAAGCGCGGCCAGGTCGCCCGCGGACTCACCGGCAACGCGGCGCTTCTCCACCGCGTCGACCTCCTTGGAGCGGCCCACGTAGGCAGGGTCGCGGCGGCTGAGCGTAAACTCGGCCAGGCCCAGTGGGTTGGAGCGGAAGGAGCTCGTCTCGCCCGAGGGAATGAGCTCGTCGGTTGTGGTGACCGGGTCCATGATCTTGGAGCACACCTTGAGCAGGATGTCGTCGCCGAGCGGCTCCATCGCGGGCCACGGTTTGATGTTGGGGCCCTCGACCAGCTCGTCGGTCGGCTCAGCCTTGCCAAAGCCCCAGTACACACGCTTCTTGTACGGCGCGTCGTCGAAGGTGTACTCGCAGGCCTCGTCCCAGGTCTCCTCGGGCAGATCGGTCGCCGGCGTCAAGACGCCGCCGTTGGCCGCCGTCGCCGCAATGGAGCGGGCATCCATCAGGGCGACGGCGCTCAGCTGGCCATTACCCGGCTTAGAACCCTCGCGGTTGGGGAAGTTGCGCGTAGTGTGGCGGATCGAAAGGCCGTTGTTGGCGGGCGTGTCGCCGGCGCCAAAGCACGGGCCGCAGAACGCCGTGCGCACGATCGCGCCGGCCTCCATAAGGTCGTAGATGTAGCCGCGGCGCGTGAGCTCGAGCGCCACGGGTTGGCTCGTGGGATAGACCGACAGCGAGAACTCACCGCAGCCGGTGTTGGCGCCCTTGAGCACGCGAGCCGCCTGAACCACGGAGTCGTAGTTGCCGCCCGAACAGCCGGCGATGACGCCCTGCTGCACATGCAGCTTGCCGTCGACGATCTTGTCGAGCAGGCTAAAGTGCGTCTTGCCCTCGCCGATCTTGGCGGCCTCGAGCTCCACCTCGTGCAGGATGTCCTCGAGGTTCTCGTTGAGCTCATCGATCTCAAAGCCGTTGGAAGGATGGAACGGCAAGGCGATCATGGGTTTGATGCTGGACAGGTCGACCTCGACGCAGCCGTCGTAGTAGGCGACATCGGCGGGCTTGAGCTCGCGATAGTCGTCGCCGCGACCGTGCATGGTCAGGAATGCGCGCGTGTCCTCGTCGGTAGCCCAGATGGAGGAGAGGCAGGTGGTCTCGGTGGTCATGACGTCGACGCCGTTACGGTAGTCGGTCGTCATGCTCGCAATGCCGGGGCCCACGAACTCCATGACCTTGTTCTTAACGTAGCCCTTGGCAAAGACAGCGCGGATGATGGCGAGCGCCACGTCGTGCGGGCCAACGCCGGGGCGCGGGGCGCCCGTGAGGTAGATGGCCACAACACCGGGATAGGCAACGTCGTAGGTGTCGCGCAGCAGCTGCTTGGCCAGCTCGCCGCCGCCCTCGCCCACGGCCATGGTGCCCAAGGCGCCGTAGCGGGTGTGCGAGTCGGAACCCAGGATCATCTTGCCGCATCCGGCGAAGTTCTCGCGCATGAAGGAGTGGATGACCGCGATGTGCGGCGGGACGAAGATGCCACCGTACTTTTTGGCCGCGGAAAGGCCAAAGACGTGGTCGTCCTCATTGATGGTGCCGCCCACGGCGCACAGCGAGTTGTGGCAGTTGGTGAGCACGTAGGGCAGCGGGAACTGCTCCATGCCCGAGGCGCGCGCCGTCTGGATGATGCCGACGAAGGTGATGTCATGGCTTGCCATGGCGTCGAAGCGAATCTTGAGCGCCTCGGGGTCGCCGGACGTATTGTGCGCCTGAAGAATCGAATACGCGATGGTGCCGCGCTTGGCATCCTCGGGCGTCTGCGTGATACCGCGCTCGGCGGCCTCGGCCGTAGGCACAACCTCGCTGCCGTTACGCAGGTAGATGCCGTCCTCGTACAGCTTGACCATACTGTCTCCCACTCTGCCCGAAAGTCTCGGGCGCATAGCATACATTCGTTCAATATCGTGCCATAGAACGGTTGCGAGTGGGTTATGAATCTGCACGTTCACTTTATCTCGGTAAAGTGAAGGACGAACCTCTTGCACCGCGCTCTTGACAAGGAGTGTCCCAAAGTGTCGACACAAAAGGAACGTCCCCAAGTGCCAGCCAAAGCAACGTCGCAGGTTGAGGACGGACAGCGAGCGGGCCGCATTTGAGACAAGGTGACGTGAAACGAAAGGGCGCTGACCTTCTGGTCGCGCCCTTGAAGTTGAACGTCAGATTGTCCAAATGCGGCCCGCGCAGCGTCGGCCGGCCCGCCGTTCGTTAGAACGGCGGAACCTAGAGATCCCCGCCCGCGCCCAAAAGCTTGCGCATGACTTGCTCGGGGTTGACTGAGCCGTCGCGCGGGGCAAGGGCGGTGATCTTCTTTTGCATCTTGTACTCGTGCAGCTCGTCCTCGAGCTGGCGCACGCGGGCGCGAAGCTGTTCGTTCTCGCGCTCGCGCTCCTCGGCACGCTCCTTCATATCGAGAATGCGCACCACGCCGGCAAGGTTGATACCCTCATCGGTCAGCTGGTTGATGAGCTCCAGGCGCTCGATATCGGCACGCGAATACAGGCGCGTGTTGCCGCCCGAGCGCTGGGGGTTCACCAGGCCCTTGGACTCGTAGACGCGCAGAGTCTGCGGATGCATGCCGGTCAGCTCGGCCGCCACGCTGATCATGTACAGCGGTTTGTTCCTATTGTCCTCGGCCATGCTACCTGACCCCTTTCCGTCTCGTTATCGTCCATCATAAGCCCGCGGGCGCGGGCGTGCGCCACGACCGCCCTAGTACGTCGCCTTGTAACGGTTGACCTTCTCGCGATAGTCGCGTGTGTCGGCCTCACGCAGCTTGGTCATGGCATCGCGCTCGTCATCGGATAGGTTCGTGGGGACCTGCACCTTAATCTCGACGAGCAGCGCGCCCGTACGGCCACGGTGCTTAACGTCGGGCGCTCCCATCTCCTTAAAGCGGAACTTCTTGCCCGTCTGGGTACCCGCGGGCACTTTCAAACGGACCGTCGCACCGCCGGGCGTGGGCACGTCCACCGTGCAGCCGAGCGCTGCCTCGTAGACCGAGATCGGCACCTCCATGGTCACGTCGGCACCCTTACGCTTAAACAGCGCATGCTCCTCCACATGCGTGGTCACGACCAGGTCGCCGCGCTCGCCACCCGCAACGCCATACTCGCCGCGGCGCTTGTAGCGCAGCTTGCCGCCGTCGACCGCACCCGCGGGCACCGAGACCGTAATGGTCTGCTGCTCACCCGTCGAGGGAATGCGGTAGGTGACCTTATGCGTCACGCCGCGAAACGCGTCCTCGGCCGTCACATCGACGGTCAGTGACAGGTCGCCGCCCTTGCGCGCGCGGTTGCGACCCGCGCCCGCACCGGCAGCGCCCGCAGCCCCGGCAAAGCCCGAGCCCCAGTCGCTGCCCCATGCGCCGTTGCCGCTAAAGATGCTGTCGAAGATATCGCCCCAGCCGCTCGCGCCTGCGCCGGCACCGTAGCCGCCGCCATACGCACCGCCCGCGCCCGGCATGCCGCCGAACATGAGCATCTGGTCGTACTCTTTGCGCTTCTTCTCGTCCGAAAGCGTCTCGTAGGCCTCGCTGATCTCCTTGAACTTGGCCTCGTCGCCGCCGGCATCGGGGTGATATTTTTGCGCGAGCTTGCGAAACGCGCTCTTGATCTCTTTGTCGGAGGCGCTCTTGGATACGCCCAGGATGTCATAGAAGGTTTTGCCTGCAGCCATCGTAGCTCCTCTCCTGTTTCATCCGCCGTCCCAGCGGACGGCGGCTCATGCTTTCATATGGCACTAGGCCAGAAAGGGCCCCGGGTGTTGCCCCGGGGCCCTTCTCAATTACTCCTCGGTGCTCTCGGCCGTATCGGCCGCAGCATCCTCGGGCGCCGCTTCGGGCTCCGGTGCGGGGCGTTTCTCGCCACCGTAGGTCACCGTCACCATCGCGGAGCGCAGGATGCGGTCCGCCATGCGGTAGCCCTTCTGGTACACGTCGTTGACGGTCTCATCGTACTGCGATGCGTCCTCGACACGCCCCACGGCCTGGTGCTCGAGCGGATCGAACGCCTCGCCCTTGGGGTCGATGGGCTCAACGCCCTCGTGCGCAAACACATCGAGCAGCTTGGCATGCACCGCGTCAACGCCGTCGACGAACTGCTTAAAGTCGTCGGAAAGCTCCTGGCTGCGGGCATGGTCGATTGCACGCTCAATATCGTCGACCACCGGCAGCAGCGCGGTGACGAGCTTCTCGGTCGCGCGCTCGCGCTCGGCGATACGCTCGTTGGCGGTACGGCGACGGAAGTTCTCCCAGTCGGCCTGCAGACGGGCGGTACGCTCGGTGGCGTCCTTTGCCTTGTCCTCGGCGGCCTTCTGAGCCTCCACCGCAGCATCGAGCTCGCTGCGCACTTTGGCGAGCTCCTTCTGGGCCTGCTCGAACTTGAGCTTAAAGTCGTTGTCGGCGGCTTCCTCACCGGCGCGGATAGCAGCTTCCACCATCTCGTCCTCGGTCATCGTCGCCTCCTTGTTGGAATCCTCTACCTGGTTCTCGGCAGCCTCGGCGACCGCGGCCTCGTTGGCCTCGGTATCGTCGACGGCCTCTACGGGAATCTTCACGTCCTTCTCCTTGGAGTCAACGGGGGCGGCGCCAGCGGCAGCCGCCTCCGTGCGAGCTTTACGGGCGGACATGATTACTTGTCCTCGTCGTCCACAACCTCGTAGTCAGCGTCGACCACGTCGTCGTCAGCAGGCTGAGCACCGGCGGCACCGTTGGTCTGCTGCTGAGCATCGGCGTAGACAACCTGTGCCAGCTCGTAGGCCACAGACTGCAGGGACTCGCCGGCGGCCTTGATGGCCTCGACGTCAGAGCCCTCGAGTGCCTTCTTGGCGTCGGCGATAGCGGCCTCTGCCTTGGACTTCACGTCGGCGGAAACCTTGTCGCCCAGCTCGTTGAGGGTCTGCTCGGTGGAGTAGCACAGGCTATCAGTCTGGTTGCGGACCTCGACCTCTTCCTTCTGCTTCTTGTCCTCCTCGGCATGAGCCTCGGCGTCCTTGACCATACGATCGACTTCGTCGTCAGACAGAGCGGTGGAGCCGGAGATGGTGATCTGCTGCTCCTTGCCGGTGCCCTTGTCCTTAGCGGAGACCTTGACAATGCCGTTGGCGTCGATGTCGAAGGTGACCTCGATCTGCGGCACGCCGCGGCGGGCAGCCGGGATACCGGTCAGCTGGAACTTACCGAGCGACTTGTTGTCGCGGGCAAGCTCGCGCTCGCCCTGGAGCACGTTGATCTCGACGCTGGTCTGGTTGTCGGCGGCGGTGGAGTAGACCTCGGTCTTGGAGGTCGGGATCGTGGTGTTACGGTCGATCATCTTGGTCATGATGCCGCCCATGGTCTCGACACCCAGCGACAGCGGGGTAACGTCGAGCAGTAGGATGCCCTCGACGTCGCCGGTGAGCACGCCGCCCTGAACGGCAGCGCCGTCGGCAACGACCTCGTCGGGGTTCACGGACATGTTGGGCTGCTTGCCGGTCATGGTCTTGACCAGGTCCTGGACGGCGGGCATACGGGTGGAGCCGCCGACGAGGATGACCTCGGTCAGATCGGAGAGCTTGAGCTTAGCGTCGCGCAGGGCGTTGGTGACGGGCTGCTTGCAGCGCTCGAGCAGGTCGCGGGTGATCTTCTCGAACTCGGCGCGGGTCAGCGTGTAGTTGAGGTGCAGCGGGCCGGACTGGTTCATGGTGATGAACGGCAGGTTGATGGTGGACTGCTGGGCGGCGGAGAGCTCCTTCTTGGCGTTCTCGGCAGCCTCCTTCAGACGCTGCAGGGCCATGGGGTCCTGACGCAGGTCGACACCGTTCTCCTGCTGGAACTTATCGGCCATCCAGTCGATGACGCGCTGATCCCAGTCGTCGCCGCCCAGGTGGTTGTCGCCGGAGGTGGACAGAACCTCAAACACGCCGTCGGCGAGGTCGAGGATGGAGACGTCGAAGGTGCCGCCGCCCAGGTCGAAGACCAGGATGCGCTGGTCGGAGCCCTGCTTGTCCAGACCATAGGCCAGAGCAGCAGCGGTCGGCTCGTTGACGATACGCTTGACGTTGAGGCCGGCAATCTTACCGGCGTCCTTGGTGGCCTGACGCTGAGCGTCGTTGAAGTAGGCCGGGACGGTGATGACGGCGTCGGTGACGGTCTCGCCCAGATACTTCTCGGCGTCGGCCTTCATCTTGGCGAGCGTCATGGCGCTCACCTGCTCGGCGGTGTAATCCTTACCCTCGATGTTGACGACGGCACGGCCACCCTGGCCCTCCTTGACCTCATACGGCACGGTCTTGAGCTCGGAGGTGCACTCGGAGTACTTGCGGCCCATGAAGCGCTTGATGGAGAACACGGTGTTCTTGGGGTTGGTGACCGCCTGGTTCTTAGCGGCCTTGCCTACGACGCGGTCGCCGTCGGCACGGAAGCCAACAACGGACGGGGTGGTGCGGTCGCCCTCGGCGTTGACGATGATGGTCGGAGAACCGCCCTCGAGGACGGCCATAGCGGAGTTGGTAGTACCAAGGTCGATACCAAGAATCTTACCCATTAGAAATTCCCTCTCTCTTGTGCGTTCGCACCGCCTCGGCGGTCTGCCGCGCGGCGCTTCGGCTTGTCTTTCAGGATGTAGTGTATCCCCTTATGGGCCGGAATATACAAAATCTAAGTCAATTCATATAAGATTTCTTGTAGTTGAGAGTTTAGGTTCTCAAATGCGCAGGTAGACGGATGGTTTAAGTTCTCGGTAGATCTATTGAGATCTACGTAGAGTTGACTGAGGCTTGAGCCTGAAGCTGCGTGGGGCGGCCTTGCGGAAAGTACATCCCATTCTGAGCGTCAATTCCGGGACACAGTTTCCGCTAGCGGGTCCAACCGGAAACTACGACCCGTTTTTCCGCCAAATAACGGGATGCCCTTTCCGCAGGCGCGCTCGATCGCCCGATATTTTAAGTAACCTTTAGCTAACATTCGCTCAGCTCAGCGGCCCCACCTGCAAGTTTTTTAGTAAGCCGTGGCATACTCGGCGAACGGTATGAAGATGCCGGTCAGAGGGTATTGCAAACGGTCGCTCCCGTGGTATGTTTTTGCCCGAATCAAACCGGCGCGCATCGCCTGTAGCGTCGGTCAACAGAGAGGAAACTACCATGGCTCATCCCGTAATTGATGCCGACGAGTGCATCGCTTGTGGCGTTTGCGTCGACTCCTGCCCCGCTGGCGTTCTGGAGCTCCAGGACGTCGCTACCGTCGCTGACGAGGATTCCTGCGTCGCCTGTGGCGCTTGCCAGGACGCTTGCCCCGCTGGCGCGATCACCGAGATCGTCGAGGAGTAACAACTCCCCACTTGCACACTCAAAAGTACACCGTGCACAAAAAAGGAGGCCTCCGCATCGCCGCGGAGGCCTCCTTTTGCATACGTTGGCAACTAATTTGGGACTGGCCCCTTGGCAGTTGCGGTGGAATAGTTCCTGTTTTATGGCTTAGGTGCCGATTTAGGAACTATTTCACCGCAACTTATAGAGAGCGCCGGGCTAGGATAGGCCATCCTCATAGGGCATTAGATCCGCTAGATAGCCCTTTTCTTTGAGCATGGCCTCGATCTCGTCGAGGGTCTGCTCGTCTTCTGCAGCGATGCGATGGAAGTGATAGCCGCTGGTCACCGTCAGCAGCGGAAAGCTCTTGCCACTGGCGATGTCGTGCAGATAGCGCTCGATATCGCGGCGGTTACGGATATCCAGATCGGCCGTGATCTTGCCGTACACGCGGTGGTTGACGATCACGTTGAGCACGGCACCGCCCGCGTCGACGATGCTCGTGAGCTCATCGCCCGCCTGCTCCACGCTGTGGCGCACCTTGACCAGACGTGTGGGCACAGCCGGGCTGCTCGCCGCCTCCTGCAGTACATAGCCGCGATTGGTGGCGACGATATCGTGCCCGTCGGCACGCAGCAGCGCGATGTCTTGCACGACGACCTGACGGCTCACACCCACCTCGCGGGCAAGCGCACTGCCCGAGACGGGATCTTTGGCTCCCTCGAGCACGGCCATGATGGAACGGCGACGCTCGCGGGCGTTCATTATTTACCGTCCAGCAGACGCAGATGCTTAAGCGAGAGGTCGAGAATCGGCGCAGAGTGCGTCAACGCCCCCGAGCTGATAAAGTCAACGCCCAGATCGGCCAGGGCGCGGATATTGTTGGCGTCCACGTTGCCCGAGCACTCGGTCTTGGCGCGACCGGCGATAAGCTCAATCGCGGCAGCCATGTCATCGTGGGTCATGTTGTCGAGCATGATGATGTCGGCACCGGCCTCCACGGCCTCGCGCACCATGCTCAGGTTCTCGCACTCAATCTCGACCGTCGTGGTAAACGATGCGTGGGCGCGTGCCATCTCGATCGCACGCGTCACACCACCGGCGGCGTCGATATGGTTGTCCTTGAGCATGACAGCCGTCGACAGGTTGTAGCGGTGGTTGCTGCCGCCACCGATCTCGACCGCGGCCTTCTCGAAGACGCGCATGCCCGGTGTGGTCTTGCGCGTGTCGACAAGCACGGTCTTGGTACCCTCGAGCGCCGCTGCCATGTTGTGCGTGTAGGTGGCGATACCGCTCATACGCTGCAGATAGTTGAGCGCCACGCGCTCGCCCGAAAGCAGCACTCGCGCGTCGCCGCGCACCTGGCCCACGTGGTCGCCGGCGTGCACCTCATCGCCATCGACGACATCAAACAGCACCGAGCTCTGCGGATCCAGCAGCTCAAAGGTGCGGGCGAACACGTCCAGGCCGGCGATGATGCCGTCAGTCTTGGCGATGAGCTCCACCGTGGCGGGGCGCGCCGTGGGGCACACGCTCGCCGTGCTCACATCCTCAAACGTAATGTCCTCGCGCAGGGCCTGCAGAATCAGATCATCGACGACGAGTTTCATAGTAATGGGATTCATGGTCTACTCCTCCACGGCCTGCGTGCCGGCGGCACGGGCCAAATCATCGATTGCCAGGGTATCGGCGCTCAGGGCGCGATGACGGCCATCGAGCGCGGGATCGCCCGCCTGCTCCACGGCCAGCGACTCGCCGGTGCGCATACGCCAAGCAGCGCGGCGACCCCAGACTAGGGACTCGAGCAGGCTGTTGGAAGCTAGGCGATTCTTGCCGTGAACGCCGTTGCAGGCCGTCTCGCCGGCGGCGTAGAGCTCGGGCATCGAGGTGCGGCCGTCCTTGTCGACCCACACGCCGCCCATAAAGTAGTGCTGCGTGGGCGTGACAGGAATGGGTTCATCCAGGATGTCGCGACCGTCCTCAAGGCAGCGCGCACGGATGTTGGCGAAGTGCCCGGTCACCACGTCGCGCTCGACGGGGGCAAAGCTCAGCCACTCGTGCTCGGTGCCGTCCTGCTTCATCTGCTCGCGAATAGCGGCGGCGACCACGTCGCGCGGCTGCAGTTCGTCGGTAAAGCGCTCGCCGGCGGCGTTGAGCAGAATCGCGCCCTCGCCGCGGCAGCTCTCGCTGATCAGGAAGGTGCGGCCCGGCTGCGGCGAGAACAGTCCCGTGGGGTGAATCTGCACGTAGTCCAGATGCTCCATCGTAATGCCGTGCTCCTGCGCGATGTAGCAGGCGTCGCCGGTGAGCTGCGGGTAGTTGGTGGAGTGGTCGTATACGCCGCCGATACCGCCCGTCGCCCACAACGTGTGGCGAGCATGAATCTCAAACGGCTCGCCGGTATGCACGCCCTCGGCGGCATGTGCCAGTTCGTCGGCGGGGCGGACCGAGTTGTCCTCGTCCACGGCAACAGCGACGACGCCAGTGCACACCGTGACCCCATCGCGCTCGGCCGTCAGGATGTCGGTCATGGCCACGTGCTCAAGAATCTGCACGTTGTCCAGCTTGCGGACGGCCTGGAGCAACTTGGTCGTGATCTCCCTGCCCGTAATGTCGGCATGGAAGGCGATGCGCGGGCGGCTGTGCGCGCCCTCGCGGGTAAAGTCGAGGCTGCCGTCGGCCTTGCGCTCAAAGTCCACGCCCATCGCCAGCAGATCGTTGATGACCGAGCGGCTCGAGCGGATCATGATGTCGACGCTCTCGCGGCGGTTCTCGTAGTGCCCGGCGTGCATGGTGTCCTCAAAGAAGGCATCGTAGTCCGAGCCCTCGGGCAGCACGCAGATGCCGCCCTGTGCGAGCATCGAATCGCACTCGTCGACCGCGCCCTTGGAGAGCATGATCACGCGCGTGCTCGTCGGCAGATTGAGGGCAGCGTATAGGCCCGCCACGCCGCAGCCGGCAATGACGACGTCGCACTCCATGTCGGAGTATTGCTTGGTTTCCACAGGAATCCTCTCCCTTGTAATGTGACATAAGGGATGGTCCATCATGTCACATTGGCTTAGCGCGCCGCGTATTCGAGCATGCGGTCGAGCGTGAGCTTGGCCTGATCGGCGGCCTCGTCCGACACGCCAATCTGCACCTCGCCCTCGCCCGTCTCCAGGCAGCGCACGAGCTTTTCGAGCGTGATGAGATCCATGTTGACGCAGGTGGGCTGCACCGCGGGGAAGTAGAACTTCTTGCCGGTGCCCTGGCAGCGGCGTTCGAGCTCGTAGAGCACGCCGCGGACCGTCACGATGATGAACTCGCTGGCATCGGACTCCTCGGCGTACTTAATGATGCCGGCGGTGGAGCCGATATAGTCGGCCTCGGCCAGCACGTCGGCCTTGCACTCGGGGTGCGCCAGTACGAGCGCGTCGGGATGCGCTTCCTGCGCGTCAACGATCTGCTCGACGGTGATGATGTGGTGGCGCGGGCAGTAGCCCTTGTTGAGCAGGACGTGCTTTTGTGGAACCTGCTCGGATACGAAGCGACCCAGGTTTTGGTCGGGAATGAACAGGATGTGCTGCTGCGGCAGCTCGGACACGATCTTGACGGCGTTGGAGCTGGTGACGCACACGTCGCTCCAACTCTTGATCTCGACCGTGGAGTTGACGTAGCAGACCACGGCCAGGTCGTCGCCGTACTCGGCGCGTGCCGCGTCGACCGTCTCGCGCTTGACCATGTGTGCCATGGGGCAGTCCGCGCCCGGCTCGGGCAGCAGCACAGTCTTGGTGGGATTGAGCAGCTTGGCGCTCTCGCCCATAAACTCCACGCCGCACAGCACGATGGTCTGCTGCGGCAGGCTCTTGGCGAGCTTTGCCAGGTAGAAGCTGTCGCCGACGTAATCGGCAACGGCCTGGACCTCGGGCGCCACATAGTAGTGCGCCAAGATCACCGCGTCACGTTGGGTTTTTAATTGCTGAATGGCCTCGACGAGCTCTGCGGGCACCAGTGCCGCGCGCTCCGTTGCCGTCGTTGCCGATGCCAGGCCGGCCGCAATGTCGCGTGCAAGCTCCGATGCATCCATGTTCGCGCTCTGTGCCATCAAGGCCCCTCTCTTTTGGCGAATCTTGGGGCTTTAGTATGACACCTGGCTTTACAGCTGACAAGACAGCTGTAAAGCCAGGTGTAAAGTTGAAATAAAGATTCACTCTTGGAGCGGGTCCATTTTCGAACTGGCAAGCTGAGGATAGTCAAGCTCTCGATAGCGCAGGGGGCATCTTTCGCCACCGCAATACCGCTCGGCGCGAGTTGCGCACCGTGGGGCGCAAACGGGATGTTCCTCCGCGGGCGGCGCGCACCCAATATGGCAAAATCGAACTACTAAGCTGGTGATGGTCGGCGCCGTGACCGGATGCACATTCGGCCTCGCCAATGCCGTCGGCGGCGAGCTTTTCGCCCGTCAGGCATATCCACTCGTCATGCATCTGCCGCTCGTCATCTATCTGTGCGCGCTATCGCCTGAGCCCGCTGCTCGTTATGCCGGCTGTCACCAGTGCTTATCTGAGCTGCCAGTTCAGCAACTGGATGGGCATCGCCGTGCTCGCCGCCACCGACTCGCAAATCGCGTACTACGTGGCACGCATTATCACCACGGCCGTCGTCTTTGCGATCCTGCTGCATTGGGCCAGCGACATCGGTCCGCGCCTGGCGGTCAAAAGCCCCACCGAGCTCGAGATTTTGCTCATTCTGCCTTATGTTTCTTGCCGTTTATCTGCGCGAATACGAGGCGAAGGAAATCGCCGAGCGCGAGCGCTGGATGCTCGCGACCCGCGACAACGCAGCTATCAAAGAGCTCGAGGCTTGGCGCCAATCTGGACGTGAGCTTTCGGTCCTCCGCCATGACATACGGCACTTCCTGCGCGGCCATGTGGCTTTGATCGAGGAGGGCCACATCAACGAGGCGCTCGAGCGCATCGATGAACGACCGCACCGCCGTGCGCCGCTACTGCGCCAACGATACGGTCAATATCGCGCTTTCGTCATTTAGCTCCGATATCAACCGAAACGGCATCACTGCCGCTTTGCGCACCCGCCGCGCTCGACCCGCTAGGGCCACCTTGCCGGCTCCGGTCCTCTACAGCGGCGCGGCTGCCGGGGTCAGCTGCTTGATGTATGCCCACATGCGCTGTTTGGCAGCTTTGTCAGTGAGCGCCGCCTCAAAACCGTCGAGCGCAAGCACGCGACGACCCTGCACATGGGCGACCAAGCCGGGCTTGAGCATAGCGGTATCAAAGTCGTCGATTGCCACGAGCATGTCGGCATAGGTCTCGCGCATGGCGTCGGCCGCGCGATCGTCCAGCAGCAGTACCGCCTCGGGATCCAGAGCCTCGAGCGCCTCACGGAACAGCTCGCATGGCAGGCCCTCGCCTGCCGCAACCACTCCATCGCCCGCACCGGCGACACTCGCCAGCACGCAAAAATCTTCGGGTGCGTAGCCGATGGCACCGAGCGCCTTGCGCAACGCGGCACCGTCCGGACCGGCAGCCAGCTCGCCTCCCGCACGCTCGGCCTCGTCCAAATCGCCTTTGACCAGCACGATCGGCGAGCACGCGTTGCCCGCGATACGCACGCCGCGGCCCGCGAGCGATGCGAGCTCCTGCTCGGCCGCCTGGGCGATAGCTTCTTTTTTCTGGCTTTGTGACGTGGGCATGCGCTCTCCAATCGTTTACGTGCCCATCATTATATAAAAGAGTCGCCCGCGAGTGGTTGCTTTGCGGGCAGCTGGGTATAAGCACGGTCGTACTGAGTTTTACGCGGCTGAGCCGCGTCGCACTATGGAGGTCACCATGGCTGACATTAAGCAGATTACCCCCGAGAACTTCGATTCCGTCGTTAACGGCAGCCTTCCCGTGCTGGTTGATTTTTGGGCACCGTGGTGCGGTCCCTGCCGCTCGCTCTCGCCCATTGTTGACGAAGTGGCCGACGAGCTGGCCGGCAAGCTTGCCGTTGCCAAGTGCAACGTCGACGACAACCAGGATCTGGCCATGAAGTTTGGCGTCATGAGCATCCCCACGCTGGTTGTCTTTAAGAACGGCGAGGAGATTGACCGCTCCGTTGGCGCGCTGCCCAAGGCCAGGCTGCAGGCGCTGCTGGAGAAACATCTGTAATACGCTTGTTACATGTTGCCGTCTGCCTGCCGTCCATGAGCGCTTTTGCACCGCTCGCCGGACTTCTGGGTGCACCGCGTGTGACCACGGATAGTATGGTAGTCGCAAACAGCCCCCAGTGAACGGGTGCGGGTCACACAGACTCGCACCCGTTTTCTTCATTTGCCTAGTCTTTGCCACAAGTTTTGTTATGGATTTAAAAACTCAGATCCGATAGCACGTTCGTAAGACTGGATCGTTTCGGCATTTGCCCTCTCGATATCATTAAGCGGTGATGTCATCGCATCAAATTCCTCAGGCGAGTATATGCCTTCATACCAATCCTTATTGTCGAAATACTCTTGAATCTTCTCATTCTTGAACTTGCGACCATGTCGTGCATATATTTCATTTCTTGCCAAGCAAAGCTCCCATGTGCTCATTACCCATTTCTTTAATCTCCGCCTCGGTATAACGCCGTGAGTCGCTTTCAGAAAGTAAGTAACCGTCTACCGTCGAACTCTTCGCATCACAGTAATAGGAAAAGCTATCCATAACCTTATGTGATTGATTATCAATATATGACACGACAACCGTACGGCTATCACCCGAATCGCTACCGAGCGTCGACCGATATGCGAGCTTGCAAACCCCGTCCGAGTCAATCACAACGCTCCGAGGGATGATCGAAGCCTGGCCACCGCTCACCCCTGTTTCTTTAACGACCCAATTAACGAACTGAACAACACTATCGGGATTACTTGCCACCGAATGCTTGGCCATCGTTCCAACAAGCGGCTCGTCCTTTCCGTCAAATGATTGGAATAAAACAACCGAAGGTGTAGTCGGTTCTCCGTCCGCATTCTTCAGTATTTCGGGAAGTCCATCGTCTCCCAACACAGCGACGGCCGAATAGGTCGTCCCAAGATCGATTCCAACAACTCTCCCCATAGCCACCATTCCTCGATGTCTATTTATACGACAAAGGGCTGGAGACTCTAGAACTTCTCTTTTGGCATCCAAAAAATGCATTAGATATCATGTCCAACTTGCACAATTAGAATCATCCAACTTGCACAATTGGAATCGTCCAACTTGCACAATAGAAATCGTCCAACTTGCACAAATCAACGGTATAATACTCCACTAGCAGGGAGGGCGATATGAATTCAATTGGACACGGTTATCTACCACGGGTCGCGGACAAAGTACTTGCCAGAAAACTTAAATCTTCTGGAGCTGTCCAAATCAAAGGGCCAAAATGGTGCGGTAAGACCGCAACGGCCGAACAAGCCGCCGCGAGCAGCATCTACATGCAAGACCCCGATAACGGCCCGAGTTACATCCAGCTTGCCGATTCGAAACCTTCTCTTCTGCTCAAAGGAGACGAGCCGCGCCTAATCGACGAATGGCAAATGGCTCCGCAGCTTTGGGATGCCGTAAGGTTCGCGATTGACCGTGGTCAAGGACGAGGCAGGTTTATCCTCACCGGTTCGGCAACACCTCGGCCAAGCGAAATGCCGGCACACTCTGGAGTCGGTCGTATAGCACGTATAAACATGCGTCCGATGTCACTTTTTGAATCACGCGAGTCAACAGGATCGGTTTCGCTGGCAAGTCTGTTTGATGGAAACACTGATGTTGCCGATATGGTCAATTTCGATATTGAGCGTATCGCCTTTTCACTTTGTCGAGGAGGTTGGCCTGAAGCGGTTACCGAACCAAACCATAGGATTGCGCTAGCCATGGCTCGTGATTACATATCGGAGCTACTTGATTCCGATATCGAAGAGATTGACGGGCTGCGAAGAAATAAGACTTGGATGACTCAGATTATCCGAAGCTACGCCCGTAACATCTCGACAGAGGCGTCGCTCGCAACAATCGCCGCCGACATGCAAGGAGAACCTCCCTCGAGAAATACTGTATCTGAATATGTCGATGCTTTGACCCGCGCCTGCGTTTTCGAAGATCTCGAAGCATGGGCCCCGCGACTTCGCTCAAAAACTGCCGTACGAACGAGCCCAACGCGCCATTTCTGCGATCCATCGCTTGCGGTCGCAGCCCTGGGGGCAACCCCTCAAAAGCTCCTGGAAGATTTTGAAACGTTTGGGCTTCTGTTTGAATCCATGTGCATTAGAGACCTGCGCACCTATATGGACCTGCTTGGCGGCAAGGTTTACCACTATCGGGACAAGACCGACCTTGAAGCCGATGCCGTACTCGTGCTGGATGACGGAAGGTATGCCCTGGTCGAGGTCAAACTGGGTTCAAAGCCTATAGACACCGCTGCCGCCAATCTCAAGAAACTCGCATCTAAAATCGATGCGACCCAACAAGGCGAAGCGTCCTTCCTGCTCGTCCTGACTGGAACCGCAACTGCCTACCGACGGGAAGACGGCGTCGTAGTCGCGCCGCTTGCTTCACTGGCGCCGTAGGACAACTGGCATACAACGGCGGGCGCGGGAGCCCCTCGTAGTAAAATCTAAACCACTGAACTGCCCCATACAAAAGGAGATTTCCCATGCATGATGTTGGAATGAACATGAGCCAGCTTGCCATGAGCGTCAAGCAGGTCGACGACACCATCGAGCTCGCTCACGAGTGGAGCCATCAGCTGCTGCATGCGACCGAGAACTTTGATATGGAGCGCATTGGCGCCAAGCTCGAGGCCGCCATGGCGGCGCTCCACGAGGCGCACGACGCACTCGAGGGCTACGAGGAGGCCATCGAGGCCGACCACAACTCCGTCGGCTCCGTGAAGCTGGTGTAAGGTGGCCGAACACGAGCACGCCTGCGATCACGAGCACGAGCATTCGCACGGGTCGACCGGCGACGCGGGCTGCCGTTGCAGCGACTCCGCCTCCGAGCTGGTCCGCTTTTCGGTTACCGCGCCCGACGACCTGCTGCGCCACTTTGACGAGCAGATCGCGCGCCGCGGCGACGTGGCCAACCGTTCCGAGGCCGTGCGCGACCTGATTCGCGCCTCGATTGCCAAGGAGCAGATGCGAACGCCCAACGAGCACGTTATCGGATCGCTCACCATGATCTACGACCACCATACCGGCGACCTGACGCGCCGTCTGGACGAGGTGCAGCACGACTACACCGATGAGATCGTCTCAACGATGCACGTGCATCTGGATCACCACAACTGCTTGGAGATTCTGGCGCTTAAGGGTCGCGGCGAGCGCGTCTACGATCTGGCCGACCGCCTGCTGGGCCTACGCGGCGTTAAGCACGGCGAGCTCACGTGTGCCGCCACCAAGCAGAGCCTGGGGCTGTAGCGGGATTTCCCGCAGCGCACCTGCCAAAAAGGGACAGGTTTGTTTTGGCAGGTTTAACGTTTTACCTACCAAAATAAACCTGTCCCTTTTTGGTCGGTTTTGATGAGGGAGGGTCGGATGCGGCATGTGCATATTCATGTGACGGGCATTGTGCAGGGCGTTGGCATGCGGCCGTTTGTGTATCGCGAAGCCATGGCGCATGGCATTTGCGGATGGATACTCAATGCGGGCGACGGCGTGCATATCGAGGCGCACGCTCTCAGCGAGACGCTCGACGAATTTGTCGCCGCACTTTCCGAGCACGCACCTGCGGCGGCTCGCGTGGAGCATGTCGAGCTTATGGACCTAGCACCCGGCAACTGGGACGCCGCTAACGAGCAGGGCTTTCGCATTGTGGCGTCGCAGGATCAGACCGCCCACACGACGCTCGTCTCGCCCGACATCGCCACGTGCGACGACTGCCTGCGCGAGCTGTTCGACCCCGCCGACCGACGCTTTCACTATCCCTTTATCAACTGTACCAATTGCGGGCCGCGCTTTACCATCATTCGCTCGCTACCCTATGACCGAGCGGCCACCTCGATGGATCGCTTTCCCATGTGCCCCACCTGCGCCACAGAGTATGCCGACCCGCTCGATCGGCGGTTTCACGCGCAGCCCGATGCCTGCTTTGATTGCGGACCGCATATTACGTGGCGCGAGGCGGGTCGCGACGTTGTGCCAGCGGGTGTCGACGCAACACCAGCCGTCGGCTCAACGCGCGAGGCCAGCGATGCCATCATCGAACGCTGCGTCGAGCTGCTGGCAGGCGGCGGCATCGTCGCCATCAAGGGTCTGGGTGGGTTCCACCTGACCTGCGATGCCACCAACGAACGAGCGGTGCGCGAGTTGCGCCGTCGCAAGCGTCGCAGCAATAAGCCGCTTGCCGTTATGGTGCGCGGCCTTGCCGACGCCGAGCGCCTATGTCACATTGATGGCGTTGAGCGCGACCTGCTGGCCGGCAGCGTTCGTCCCATTGTGCTGTTGCATCGCCGCGCAGTCGGTAACGACGGCCACGGCTCCCCCGACGCCCTCGCGCTCGCGCCGTCCGTCGCGCACGACCTTCCCGAGCTCGGCGTCATGCTCCCCTATACCCCGCTTCAGCATCTGTTGCTCGCCGCGGCAGAAGCCCGCGGTATGCACGCGCTCGTCATGACCAGCGGGAACTTGAGCAAAGAGCCCATCGAGACCGACGACCATCTTGCCTGGAAACACCTCGTTGTCGCCGGTATCGCCGACGCGTTGCTCGGTAACGACCGCGCGATTCTGTCGCGCTACGACGACTCTGTAGTGCGCGTGGCCGACGGCGCCGTTATGTCCGTTCGCCGCGCTCGCGGATATGCGCCGCAGCCGCTGTCGTTGCCGGCGCTCGACGTCACCACGCCCTGCCTGCTCGCCTGCGGGCCGCAGCAAAAAGCCACGGTCGCACTCACGCGCGAGGACGCCGACGGCCATGCGGCCTGTTTTGTGTCGCAGCATATCGGCGATGTCGAAAACGGCGCGACCTTCGATGCCTGGAGCGCCGCACGCATACGCTTGGAAGACCTTTTTGACTTGACGCCCGCCGCGCTGGCCTGCGACTTGCACCCCAGCTACCTATCGAGCCAGTGGGCGCGCGAACAGGCGCAGGAACAGGGCCTGCCGCTTGTTGAGGTTCAACATCATCATGCGCACATCGCGAGCGTAATGGCAGAGGCGATTGCCGCAGGCCGGCTTGCGCCCGATGCACGTGTCCTCGGCATCGCCTTCGACGGCACGGGTGCCGGCACCGATGGCACCATATGGGGCGGTGAGTTTCTTATCGCCGGCCTTGCCGATTTTGAACGCGCCGCGCACCTGCGCACCTGGGCGCTGCCAGGCGGTGCCGCATCCGTACGCGATGCCCGGCGCAATGCCTTTGCCCTGCTGAGCGAGCTCGACCTGCTCGAGCACCCAGGTGCCGCTCGGCTTTTGGACGGCCTCGACGAGGAAACGCGCAGCGTGACAGCCACCATGATCGAGCGCGGCATCAACAGCCCGCGTACCAGCAGCATGGGGCGTCTCTTTGATGCCGCGGCAGCGATTCTGGGCATCTGCGGCAAGGCAACCTACGAGGGCGAACCCGCCATAGAACTCGAAGCCGCCGCCTGGCGCGCGCTTGACGGCGAAATCAGCCGTTTCGCTGGCAATCAGGTGGGCGTATCCGCATCCGTCTCAACGTCGCTGGACAGTTTGTTCAGATACGTATTAACTACTAACCCCTTCTCTGGCATTTTTGCCTCAGATTTGGCCAAAAAAGGCTCTCCAGACACCCTATTTGCGGCAAGTGTACCCGACACAGGCCCCAAATCGACCCATTTGGAATCCTCACAGACAACTTTTACCACCCAGAGTCACTCTAAAAAATACGAATCTGAACTAACTGTCCAGACATCCTCTAACAATCTCCTTGTTCTGGACCAAAAACCGCTTTTTAAGGCGCTTTTGGGTGGAATCGAGGCCGGCATTTCCGTCAACAGGCTCGCGCTCGACTTCCATATCGCCATCGCGCGCTCCTCGGCACACATCGCCAGCGAGATCTGCGCGCGCGAGGACATCGACGCTGTGGCGCTCTCGGGCGGCGTGTTCATGAACCGACTTCTACTCCAGTTTCTCACCCGCGAACTCAAAAACGCAGGCCTTACCGTCTTGGTCCCCCATACCGTACCCGTTAACGACGGCTGCATCGCCTACGGTCAGGCCGCCATCGCTCGCGTTCGCCTCGCGCAGACAGCATCGCGATAGGCTGTTTTGCCAGCCTGCGCGCCGCCGTCTCACAGGTGTAACGCGTTTGCCCGCGAACCCCGCGAGCGCTACCATCAACTGATGGATTATTGAGCGCCCATCCAGCGCAAAGCGTCTAAAAGGGGAACAATATGTGCCTTGCCGTCCCCGGTAAAGTAGTCAAACGCGACGACGACCTCAAGGCCACCGTCGACATGATGGGCATCGAGCGCCCGGTGTCGCTGCGACTCGTGCCGACGGCGCAAGTTGGCGACTATATTCTCGTGCACGCCGGCTTTGGCATCCAGATCGTCGACGAGCAGGAAGCGCAAGAAACGCTCGAGCTCGTTAACGCCATGACCGAACTGGCCGAAGAAGACCAACTGGCCAGCAACCCGGCCGAGGCATGCTAGTGGCGGCCGGACAGCCGGCGCGCTCCGGTATCGACTTTTCGGCATTTCGCAATTCCAAGCTGGCCCGCGAGCTCATCGAACGCATTCGCGGTCTTGTCGGCGACCGTACCATCAACCTTATGGAAGTCTGCGGCACACACACCGTGAGCATCGGCCGCTATGGCTTTCGCTCCATTATGCCGGCCGGGCTCAAGCTGCTGAGCGGCCCGGGCTGCCCCGTCTGCGTTACCGCCAACCGTGACATCGACCACGCGATCGCGCTCGCCAACATAGACGGCGCCATCATCACCACCTTTGGCGACATGATGCGCGTGCCCGGATCGTCCACCTCGCTCGCAGCGCAAAAGGCGGCAGGGCGCGATATCCGCATCGTCTACTCTCCGCTCGACGCACTCGACATTGCCGAGCAAAATCCCGAACGCCCGGTCATTTTTATGGGCGTGGGCTTTGAGACTACGACGCCCACCATCGCCGCTGCCATCTTGGAGGCCGAGGCGCGCGGGCTTTTGAACTTTTCGGTCTATTGCGCCCACAAGACCACGCCGCCGGCGTTGCGCGCCATCGCCAACGATCCCGAGACCGCCATCGACGGCTTTATCTTGCCGGGCCACGTCGCCACTATCACGGGCTTGGCGCCCTTTAGCTTTTTGGTCGACGAGTTCGATACCCCGGGCGTGGTCACGGGATTTGAACCGGTCGATATCCTGCAAGGCATCTGCATGCTGGTCCAGATGGCTGTCGAGGGCAGGCCCACGATCGACAACGCCTACCGCCGTGGCGTCAACGCAGACGGCAACCCCGTGGCGCGACAGCTGGTCGAGCAGGTGTTTGAGCCATGCGACACCACATGGCGCGGGCTGGGGCCGATTGCCAACTCGGGCCTTTCCATCCGCCCTGAGTTCTCGCGCTTTGATGCCCGTACCCGCTTTGACGTGCCCGTTGAGGCGACGGTCGAGCCGCGTGGGTGCCGCTGCGGCGACGTGCTGCGCGGGGCCATTACGCCGAGCGGCTGCCCGCTCTTTGGCCGCACCTGCACGCCCGAGCACCCCGTCGGCCCGTGCATGGTGAGCTCCGAAGGCAGCTGCGCGGCGTACTACCGCTACCGCGACTATTAGGTTCCGCCGTTCTAACGAGCGGCGGACTGGTCGACGCTGCGCCTCACCCATATAATTCCACCCACGATTGGAGTTTTGGATATGTCCCATAGCATCACCGATAGCACCGTCCTGTTGGGCCATGGCTCCGGCGGTCAGATGATGAAACGCATCATCGATGAGGTCTTTTTGGATGCCTTTGGGACGCCCGAGTTGCTCGAAGGCAACGACGCCGGCGTCGCCGCGCTGCCCGCGAGCGGGCGCATCGCCATGTCGACCGACAGCTTTGTAGTCTCGCCGCAGTTCTTCCCCGGTGGCAACATCGGCCGTCTCGCCGTGTGCGGAACCGTCAACGATGTCGCGACCTCGGGCGCCAACGTGCGCTACCTATCGTGCGGCTTTATCCTCGAAGAGGGCTATCCCATGGATAAGCTCCGCCAGATTGTGCAGACGATGGCCGAGACGACGCGCGAGGCGGGCGTGTCCATAATCACGGGCGACACCAAGGTGGTCGAGCGCGGCGGGGCCGACGGCGTCTACATCAATACCGCCGGCGTGGGCGAGGTTCCCACGGGCGTGGCGCTCAGCGGCGCCAACTGCCGCCCCGGCGACGTTATCCTGGTGTCAGGCACACTGGGCGACCACGGGATCGCCATCATGAGCCAACGCGAGGGCCTGGCGTTTTCGAGCAACATCGAAAGCGATGCCGCGCCGCTCAACCACCTGATTGCCGACGTTTTGGCCGCAGCGCCCGGCACGCGTTGCTTTCGCGACCCCACGCGCGGCGGCCTGGCATCCACACTCAACGAGTTTGCCCAGGCCAGCGGTGTTGCCATGGAGATCGACGAGGACGCCGTGCCCGTGCGCCCCGACGTGCAGGCGGCATGTGAGATGCTCGGCTACGATGTGCTGCAGGTAGCAAACGAGGGCAAGATGGTTGCCGTCGTGCCGGCCGAGCAGGCCGATGCGGCTCTAGCCGCCATGCGCGCCGCCCGCTACGGCGAGAATGCCGCCATCATCGGCCGCGTGCTGCCGCTTGGATCGGACGCCCGTCCCGCCGTGCGCGTGCGCACCGGCTGGGGCTCGACCCGCATCCTCGACATGCTCGTGGGAGAGCAGCTGCCAAGGATTTGCTAGGGCGGAATCGCACGGTCGGCGCGATGTCACCTGATATCCCTGGAGATGTTCAGATTCCAAGCACACCCAACGCGTAAGCCCAGTATTATGGGGTGCGTTTTGAAACCCAATGACGGGAGCTTTCATGGCAGCAGCTTTTTCCCATGTGATCTTTGATCTGGACGGCACCATCCTCAACACGCTCGAGGACCTGGCAGCCGCCGGCAACCATACCTGCGAGGCGCACGGCTGGCCCACGTTTGCCGTTGACGAGTACCGTTACAAGGTGGGAAACGGCATGCTCAAGCTGGTTGAGCGCTTTATGCCCGCCGAGTACGCGGGCGACGGCCGTATGTTTGAGCAGACGCTTGCCGAGTTTAGGGCTTATTACGGCGAGCACAAGGAGGACCACACCGCCCCCTATGCCGGCACGATCGAGATGCTCGACCGCTTGCGTGCCGCGGGTGTGCAGCTTGCCGTGCTCACTAACAAGGACCACGTCTCGGCGGCCCCGCTTATCGAGAAGTATTTTGGTTCCGAGCGCTTTGCGCTGGTACAGGGCCGTGTCGATGCGTTTCCGCCTAAGCCCGAGGCACCCGTCACGCTGCATGTGATGGAAGAGCTGGGCGCCGACCCGGCTACCGCGCTCTATGTGGGCGATTCCAATGTCGATATCCTGACCGGCCACAACGCCGGTCTTAAGAGCGCAGGCGTCAGCTGGGGCTTCCGCGGCCGCGCAGAGCTGGAAGCCGCCGGCGCCGACTACGTGGTGGACACCCAGGACGAACTCGCCGAGCTGATCTTGGGCGAGTAACGAAGCTGGCGTTCTGCTCGGTCGCAACGATTCTGCCCGCGCGGAAAGCGCATCCCGTTTTGACGCTCCAGAGCGGGACACGCTTTCCGGTTGAGCCCCATCGGGGAAACGGCATCCCGTTTTGGAGCAATATTCCGGGCCGCACTTTCCGCAACCCGCCCCATCCGGAAATTGCGGCCCATTATTCGGCCAAAAACCGGGGCGCATTTTCCCGAGCGCTCAACATGGTCGTTGGGGATGTTCTTAAACGACTAGTCAAACAAGAACGTCCCCAACGACTACCCCGCCCCAATGACCACCATGGCAACGCCGCAGGTAGAGGGCGGACAGCGAAAACGCCCCTAAGCGAGCAAGGTGACGTGAAACGAAAGGGCGCTGACCTTTTGGTCGCGCCCTTGAAGTTGAACGTCAGATTGCCGCTTAGGGGCGTTTGCAGCGTCGAGCCGTTACGCGGTTTGGAAAACCGCGTAACAAACTAGCTCATCATCGCATTCATCATCTCGGTGGTTGCGGAATCGTCGGCAGACCACTCGCCATCATCGTTGGCGGTGTACTTGAAGGTGACCGTGGTGTCCTTGGTCTTGGCAGCCTTGGTCACGTCGACCATAACCTGGCCGGCCATCTTGTACAGCTCGTCATCCGAAGGCATCGAATCGAGCGCGGCGACCTTCTCCTGGTACTGGGTAGCAAAATCCTCAACGATCTGGTTCATGGACTTGCAGGTGATGGTGACCTCAGCGGTAGCAGTGCCATTGTCCTCGTCGACCGTCACGTCGCCGATCTTGTAGTCAAAGCCCTCGAGATAGCTCTTGGCATACTCCTTGGGATCGATGCCCAGCTGCTCGAACTCGTCGCCCGAGGCCTCTTCCAGACCGGCAAGGAAATCGTCGCCACCATTCTTGACCTCATCAAACTGAGTCGTAAGGTCCTCGGTGATGAGCTCCTCGACCGAAGGGCCTCCGCAGCCGGAAAGCAAGACCACGCACGCAACCAAGACAGCCATGAGGGGCGCAAGCAGCAGCTTTTTCTTCATGAGATTCCTCCCAACAAGCGGCACCGCGCTTCCCGACGCGGTGCACGTCGTAACAATAAGACCATACTAGCCGTTAACGAACACCCCCGGCAAAGCAAAGGCGCAGCCGGCTCGATTGAACGTCCGAACGGTTTACCGGTCCGTCCAACGTGCAATAAAACGTTCCGCCGCATTGTAATAAAAAAGGGCGGCCGGATAACCCGACCACCCTTGCGCATCCTTTGGATGCCGCAGTTTACTTGCGGACAACCTTGACGATGGCGTCGCCGGCGGCGACAGCGGAATCGGCCTCGACGGCGAGCTCGACGTCGGCAAACTCGGCGGTGTTGGACACGGCCACGACGACGCAGTCCTTGTAACCGGCAGCAGCGATCTTGGCACGGTCGATCTTGAGCATGGGCTGACCGGCCTTGACGACGTCGTCGGCCTTGACGAAGCCCTCGAAGCCGTCGCCGTTCATGTTGACGGTATCGACGCCAACGTGCACCAGAACCTCGATGCCGCTATCGGACTGCAGGCCCACAGCGTGACCCATAGTGACGGTCACCTTGCCGTCGCAGGGAGCGTAGACCAGGTCGTCCTCGGGCCACACGGCACAGCCCTTGCCCAGGACCTCGCCGCCAAAGACGGGATCGGGCACGTCGGCCATCTTGACGACCTTGCCCTTGACGGGCGAGCACAGCACGTCGTCGCCGGTAGAAGCAGAGATGGAGGCAGGAGCAACGGCAGCCGCGGGCTCAGCCTTCTTCTTGAACATGTCAAACAGACCCATACGTTTTCTCCTCATGATTAAGCGCAACGTTATGCGCATGCCTAAGGTGATTATAGTGCCAAATAGTTAAAACTAAGGCGGGGACTCGAATCGTACGCCCCCGCCAACAGCAAAGCCCTTACTCCAGACCCCCCGTGCCGTTGGACTTGATGATCTTCTGATACGCGAAGAAGCTATCCTTTCGGCGGCGCTCGTAGGCGCCGGTGCCGTCGTCGTACTTATCGACGTGGATAAAGCCGTAGCGCTTGCGCATCTCGCCGGTACCGACGGGGACCAGGTCGATGGGCCCCACCAGGTGCAGGCAATCAGGTCGACGCCGTCGGCGATATCCTGCAGGTCGCCGTCCTCCGTCGCGAGCTCAACATCATTCTCGACCCAGAAGCGCTTGGCATGGAACGGGTATTTGCCGCGCGCCTGTGCATCGGAGCAGTACCAGTTCATGACGTTCATCTCCTGCTGCGTGGCGAACACGTCGGCCGGATCGCACGTGGCGGCATAGGAAAGGATGAAGCAGTCCATGTTGCCCATCTTAAACTGCGGGTAGTGCTCGTGGGATGAGTACCTCCTTTGCATCGCTGGTCGATAAGCCGAGTATCGCCTGCGCACGGGACGGGCAGAAGCGGGCGCGCCAAAATAAACCTATCCTTTTTGGCGGGCTAGCGAGTGTGGGAGTTCAAATGGATATCCAACGTAAGATTTCCGAGGCGCAGGAGATGCTCGACCCCGTGCAGCTCGGTCCATGCCGTCAAACTTATCGCGAATGCCCGACAGGTCGACATCTATTCGGGTCGCACAACCTCTATCCAGCGGGAATGTTCCGTGATCGCTTGCTTTCGGCCGGCAAGAGCGCCACATGCTACGGCAACATCGAGGCCCAAGTGTGCACGGCACTCGTCTCGGATTCAGACCGCGTGGCGATCGTTATCTCCTACAGCGGCCTTGCGCCCAACCTCAAGGAAATCTTGCCGATCCTCGGCAGCCGGCATGTCCCGGTCATCGTCATCGGCACGCCCTGCTGCAGTGCATTCACCCCGACTTTGCCGCCCACCCGACGGTGAGTGACCACGAGAGCATGACGCATCGCATCACGCAGTTCGCGAGCCACATCGCCGTGCAATACGTGCCCGATTCGCTCTACAGCAGCTACTTCGCCAAAGACTACGCCCGCTGCTCCGAGTTCCTAGAGCGCTCATTCCCCTACACCCGCCTCCCGGGACTCAAGTAGCGACGAACGTGGATTTTCGGACACTTATCTAAACGAGAGTGGATAATCTCCCACTTTGAGCCCGTGCACAGGCCAAAAACGGGAGATGACTAGTCATTGGGGACGTTCTTAAACGACTAGTCAAACAAGAACGTCCCCAACGACTACTTGACATGAATGATCCATTTTCCGCCGCCCCCGAGGGGCCACCTGACCACCTTGCACCAACGTAATCACGACTTCTCGTCATTAGATTGTTCAAATCGATTCTAATAACTATTTTCGCCATAAACTCGTTATTAGAATCGATGTTGGTCGATGGTCTGCGTTTGCCCAGATAAAACCTACCAAAATAAACCTGTCCCTTTTTGGCAGGTTTTAGAAAGAGGGCGGCATGGACCTTCTGGTCATGCCGCCCTCTTCAAATATCAGGTTGTTGCCCTGATACCCGCGCAACTATTCCTGGGCACCATACTGCTCGTAGTAGGCGTCGATGGCGGCCTTGAGCTCGTCATCGATGACGACCTTGCCGTCGATCTCGTGGTTGTAGAGGGTCTCGACGACCTCGGCCATAGAGACGATGCTCGCGACGGGGAAGCCGTACTTGGCCTCGATCTCCTTCTGAGCGGTGGTCACGCCACCCTTGCCGACCTCCATGCGGTTGAGGGACACGATCAGGCCCTTGATCTTGACATCGGCAGCCGCCTTGACCTTGGGATAGGTCTCGTCGATGGACTTACCGCTGGTGGTGACGTCCTCGACCATGATCACGCGGTCGCCGTCCTGGGGCTCGTAGCCCAGCAGGTTGCCCTTGTCGGCGCCGTGGTCCTTGGCTTCCTTGCGGTCGCAGCAGTACTTGACCTCCTTGCCGTACAGCTCGTGGTAGGCAATGGCGGTCACGACGGCCAAGGGAATGCCCTTGTAGGCCGGTCCAAACAGAACGTCAAAGTCGTCGCCAAAGTTATCGTGGATGGCCTGGGCGTAATACTCGCCCAGCTTCTTGAGCTGATAGCCCGTCACGTAAGCGCCGGCGTTCATAAAGAACGGGGACTGACGGCCGCTCTTGAGCGTAAAGCTACCGAACTTAAGAACGTCGGACTCGACCATAAACTTGATGAACTCTTGCTTGTAAGCCTCCATGCGGGCTCCTCTCGTAATCGCGTACGTGTTATCCAGTTTAGCGCAGGCAGGGCGTCGCTGCGGGCGCGCTTTGGAGCTGCAGCGCTCTGTAAAGGCTTTGTCAGGTGCGATGGTTTTTCCGAACAATGGGGTTGACACGACAAGCCCCCCGTCAAGAATACCGGCGGATTAAAACGGGTACGAGATGCCCAAAGCGCACAGCGCTCGGCCTTAAGGAGGTGTGCCATGGAAGGCAGCCATAGTCGAAAAGCCTGCATGTCGCCCTCGGCACGCCGCGAGGATTCCGCGCACGTATAAGCGCCACCAACCGATCGTCAAAACCACCACAAAGGTGCCTGTCCCCTTTATGGTGGTTCGTGAGCATGACGTGAGCGACATCTAGGTTTTTTGCAACTCAATACGACACGTACGCTAACTCCCTTCAACAAGGAGGACCCTATGCTGATGCTCAAAACCGCCACGGTACTCGAAGTCATCTCCAAGCGCCGCCGCACGGCGCGCCCTGCCGCCCACACCGGCCTTACCAAGAACACCATTTTTGCCGCCACCCATAGTGCCGAGGACACCCTCGTGCTGCTCGACGCCACGGCCGACGGCCTCACCGCCGAACACGCCGCCGATCGCCTGAACGCCGCCGGTCCCAACACCATCGAGGCGCCGACCAAGACGCTCGCCCACCGCATCGCCGACGCATTCGTCGACCCCTTCGCCGGCATCCTCGCCGTGCTCGCGCTGGTCTCGCTCTACATCGACGTGCTCGCCGTGCCCGAGCCGCAGCGCGACCCCTCCACGGTCATCGTCATCGGCATCATGCTGGTGGTATCGGGCGGCATGAAGTTTATCCAGGAAGCACGCAGTGGCAATGCGGCCGAGGCCCTCAAGGACTTGGTCTCCAACACCTGCACCGCCCTGCGCGACGGCGAGCGCATCGAGATACCCTTCGATGAGCTCGTCCCCGGCGACATGATCCGTCTCTCCGCCGGTGATATGGTGCCGGCCGACGCCCGCATCATCACCGCACGCGACCTGTTTGTGATTGAGTCCGCCCTCACCGGCGAGAGCGAGGCTGTCGAGAAGACCATGGCCGCCACCGTCTTCGAGGGCGCCGGCAGCTCCACACTGCCGCTCTCTGCCTGCAAGAACATCGTCTTTACTGGCACCTCCGTACAAAACGGCACCGCCATGGCGCTTGTCGTGGCCACCGGTTCGGACACCTACCTGGGCGGCATCGCCAAGATGCTCAACGGACGCGGTGAGAAAAGCGCGTTTGACCGCGGCGTCTCGAGCGTCTCAATGCTCCTGGTGCGCCTAATGCTCGTCATGGCGCCGGCCGTCTTTGCCATCAACGCCGCCACCAAGGGCAACGTCATCGACGCGCTGCTGTTTGCCACGAGCGTGGCCGTGGGCATCACGCCGCAGATGCTTCCCGTCATCGTGACCACGAGCCTCTCGCAGGGCGCCAAGGACCTCGCCCGCCGCCAGGTCATCGTCAAGGACCTGCCGGCGATCCAAAACCTGGGTGCCATGGACGTCCTGTGCTGCGACAAGACCGGTACCCTCACCGAGGACCGCATCGTTCTCGAGCGCTACCTCAACACCAACGGCAACGAGGACGCACGCGTGCTGCGCCATGCGTTTTTGAACAGCTTCTTCCAGACCGGCCTCAAAAACCTTATCGACCTGGCCGTGATCGACCGTGCCGACGTGACGCCCTCGACCATCGCGCCCGATTCCATGCTGGGCCAGAGCCTGCGCGACCGCTATACCAAGGTCGACGAGGTGCCCTTCGATTTCTCGCGCCGTCGCCTGAGCGTAGTTGTAGCCGACGCCCAAGGCAAAACCCAGATGGTTACCAAGGGAGCTGCCGAGGAAATGCTCGAGATCTGCTCCTTTGTTGAGGTCAACGGTATCGCCCAGCCGCTTACCGACGAAAAGCTCGCCCAGATTCGCAAGCAAGTCGCCGGACTCAATGCCGAGGGCCTGCGCGTGATTGCCGTGGCGCAGAAGACCAATCCGCGCTGCGTGGGCGAGTTTGGCATCGCCGACGAATGCGACATGGTGCTGATGGGCTTTTTGGCCTTCCTCGATCCGCCCAAAGCAAGTGCCGCGGGCGCCGTCGCCACCCTCGAGTCCAAAGGTGTAGCGGTCAAGGTCCTGACCGGCGACAACGACCGCGTCGCCGCCACCGTCTGTGAGCAGATCGGTATCGATGCGAGCAACGTCTTGCTCGGCTCCGAGATCGATGCACTCGATGACGCCGAACTTGCCGAGCGCGCCGAGAAAACCCATCTCTTCGCCAAGCTCTCGCCGCTGCAGAAGGCGCGCCTGGTGCGCGTCATGCGCGAGCTGCTCGGCCACACCGTGGGCTTTATGGGCGACGGCATCAACGACGCCGCCGCCATGCGTGCGAGCGATTGCGGCATCTCGGTCGATTCGGCCGTCGACATTGCCAAGGAATCCGCCGATATCATCCTGCTCCAGAAGGACCTGGGCGTGCTCGAGCGCGGCATCATCGAAGGCCGCCGCACCTACGGCAACCTGCTCAAGTACCTCAAGACCACGGTGAGCTCCAACTTTGGCAACGTGCTGTCTGTGACCGTCGCGAGCCTGTTCTTGCCGTTTTTGCCCATGAGCGCCCTGCAGCTGGTGCTGCTGTCGCTGGTCTACGAGATCGTGTGCATCGCGCTACCGTGGGACACCGTCGATGACGCCTGGACCGCCTGTCCGCGCGCCTGGGACGCCGCGTCCATCAAGGGCTTTATGCTCGAGCTGGGCCCCGTGAGCTCGCTGTTCGATATTGCGACCTTCGCCGCGCTCTTCTTTGTGGTGTGCCCCGCCGCTGTGGGTACGAGCTGGGCCGAGCTTGCCGCTGCGGGCAACGTCGCGGGCATGGCGACCTTTGCGG
Organism: uncultured Collinsella sp.; assembly: GCA_902496945.1. Taxonomy (GTDB): domain Bacteria; phylum Actinomycetota; class Coriobacteriia; order Coriobacteriales; family Coriobacteriaceae; genus Collinsella. The sequence goes on along the minus strand of CABVDE010000001.1, from coordinate 38,599 downwards.
CGCTCTTCCAGAGCGGCTGGTTTGTCGAGTCCATGTGGTCGCAGACGCTCGTAATCCACATGCTGCGCTCCCCGCGCCTGCCGAGCCCGCGCGACCACGCAGCGCCCGCGCTGTGCGTCTTAACCGTGCTGGGCCTGGCGCTCGTCACCTGGCTGCCGGCAAGTCCCATCGCCGATGCGCTGGGCCTCATGCCGCTACCGCCGAGCTTCTTCGCGCTGCTCATCGGCATCGTCGCCGCCTACATCGCGCTCACCCAGCTGGCCAAGCGCCGCTACATCGCCCGCCACGGCGAGCTGCTGTAGCGCCTGGATTGCGTTGCGCGAACCGGAAACCACCACAAAGGCGCCTGTCCCCTTTGTGGTGGCTGGCTAGTCCTTGGGCGTCCAAGACCAGAAGAGATTGATGAGCGCCACGCGCGAACTCGTTCCGGCCTTTTTGCTGATCGAAGAGATATGACGGTAGAGCGTGGAGCGCGAAAGGAAGAGCGTTGCGGTGATGTCCTGAACGCTCTCGTCCGAGACAACCAAGGCCTTCAGAATATTGCGCTCGCGCTCTGTAAGCTCAAAGGCAGCGACGAAGGCATCGAGGCGCTCGTCGAGCATGAGCTCCAGCACCTCCACGGGAGCGGACTCGCCCTGAGCGGACTCAAGGCCCCTACCAAGATCGTCGGTAGCAAACGCCAGCTCGCCCTGAACCGCAATGTCATCGGTCTTATGCCCAAACTTCCCCAGCAACGAGATCGCGGTGCCCACAAACAGCACGAGTACCGCGCCCACCGCCGCCAGCACGTTCTGGCTCGAGACAATCGCCACCGCCGGCGCCGTCACGAGCATCGCGCAAACGTTGTTGATGACACGGCCCATGCACGGCCAAAAATACGACCAGTGCGCATAGACCGAAATGGCCGCAAATTTCGCTGTGAAAAACACCACGAAGAAGCCCGTTCCCAGATAGAAGATGATCGTGGCGGCGAGCTCGTTGCCGCCGGTGCCATCGGTGATAAGCACAAAGAATGAGAGCGTGGAAAGCATGGCGGCGCAAGTCATGGCGATGTTCATATACGAGCGCCCGCGCAGGTCAAACAAGACGCCGGCGATTAGGGCGCTCACGAGCATCAGCAAGCGCAGCCAATCGCCCAAGTCGATGGACCCGGCGGCATGCGAGGTCGTGAGCCCCGCATAGAGGGCGGCAAACACGCCGGTTAGGCAGGCGGTCGCCACCGTCAAACGCACCACGGCGCGCCGAAAAGCCGCCGTAGACTCGGGGTCGTTTTGCCACTTGGCGCCAAACTCCGACGCATCCACCGAAAGCTCGGCAACATCGGACTCGCGTCCAAGCTCAGATTCAGCGCGCAGCTTGGCACGACGGACGCCGTGAAGCAGCACCACCTGCACAACCGCACAGGCAACAAGAACAAACTGTTGCGGAATCCCCGCGGGCATCACCATATGGTTGAACACCTGCACCAGAACGCCCAGGCTATACGAAAGCGCCGTCGCGCGCGATAGATACGGCGTCCGCGCAAAGCGCCGTGCAAAGTTGGCATGGGCGACAGATCCGCAGTAGCCCAGCGTGCAGCACGCCATTAAACCGCCGGCGATCACCACCTCAAACTGAACCGCCATAATCAACAGCAGCAATGCCGATACCAACAGCACGCCCGTAATATCACTTGTCGTATCGATCGCCTGGGGGCGGCGATAGTACAGGATAGGGCGTATAAAAAAGCCGACCACACTCGCGCCGACGATGAGGCTCTCGTAGATAACGACCTCGCTCGGCAGCACAAACTCGGCCACGCGCACGTCAAAGAGGAACTCCGCGGCCAAAAACGTAAAGTAGAACAGCGCAAGGCATATAATCTCCCGAACGCCCCGACGCAAGTATGCGGTTGTGTCTCCCATGCCCCTCATGGTTAACCCCCACTCGCTCAATTGCCTGGCACCCCTATTTTAATAAAGAGCCAGTCCCAATATCGAAATCAGACTCGAGCTGTTGCAAATTTAGCCCTAACAGCCCGCATCGCACCCCACTTTTGAGCCACCTGCCCCAGACAATGCGACACGCGCGGCGGCGCCCATCAACGTCCCAGGCGGCCGCCCTCAAGCACAAAAAGTGTGGTGGAATAGTTCCTGTTTGGCCGCCAAAAGCCGCTATTCAGGAACTATTCCACCGCAACTTATTGATGCAAAACGCCCGGCGAGCGCAAAACTGCTCACCGGGCGCCAATAATCCACCACCGATATAGATCACCGGCGGAAAGCCTAGTTATTCGATATCGAGGCTCTCCTCCAAGTATTCCTTAAAATACGGAAGGTCAAAGCCAACTCTTCCTCGGCCGCGTTCCCCGATAATCCCCTGCTCAATCAGGCGTGCGCGGTATTGCGACGCATAGTTGCTCTTTACGCCCATTCGCTCTGCAACATCCGCAATCTTGCTCTCGCCCCCATCTACAAGCATTGCCTCCAAGAACGCCTTATCACCTTCGGACAGCTCGTAATACGTCGGCGCCAGTACGCGCTGTTCCATGTCGGAACGCGCAAGCGCAATGCCCTTTGCAGTATCTTGGGCCGTTATTTCTTCTGCTTGGGGCCGCACATCCCAAGAGCGGAATCCGACCAGCTGCATAAGAAACGGAAAACCGCCGATGACGTCCACCATCATCTGAAGGCCGTCGGCGCTCACGCACCTGCCACCACCCTCTATGGTCTCCTTCAGTGCAACGGCAATTTCCTTGTCGCTGATGTTTCCCAAGTGGTGCTGAACCGATCGGCGTAAAAACGAAACGGACTGGTTACGTAGCAGCATTGAAACCTGATGCGGCAGCCCCGCCATCAGTACGCCCACACGCCGGCCTTCGCGCACAAACATTTGATACGTGGAGGCAAAGCTGATCATCTCGTCGAACGAAGCCGACACCTCATCGATCGTGAACAGCAAGCCGATATCGTATTTGTCCAATGCCTTTATAAGGCGAGTCATCCGCGTGCGCCAGTTTGCCGAAGGAGCCTGCCCCGGCTCCCATTCCACGCTGAATAACTGGCCCACACTCAGGCCCCTTAGTCTTGGATTTAATCCGCTATCGATGTACTCGGCCGCAACTTCACGCGTTTGCTCGTAAATGTCTTCCAGCATTCCTGGAGCAGCAGCCACACTGACCGAAATCCAACCATGCCTTTGCGCCTCAGAGCTAAGGTACGAAAGCAGGGCAGTCTTACCTGTTCCTCGCGCGCCAACATAGATTGTTGCTAGGTTGGGATCGCCCGGGCCACGGTCGAGCGCCCGCACAACATCGTCAATAAGATACGTACGACCGGCCATAATGGGCGGAACAATGCCAAATGTCGGCGTAAACGGATTATTGGCCACGTCCATGGAATCCTCCCCCGTCAGCTTCTATCCTGCTTTCACTAGTTTTGCAATCTTTAACTTCTTTTGCAAGTTTTAACTTCTTTTGCTTTCTTTCACTTCTTTTAACAAAACGCCCGGCGATCACAAATTGCTCACCGGGCGTTTTGATTAGGAAACTATGAGGCTGAGCGCCTCGGTGTCCTTAGGCCAAATCTTCGCCATTGGTGGCGATTACCTTCTTGTACCAGTCAAAGCTCTTCTTCTTGGAGCGCTTGAGGGTACCGTTGCCGGCGTCGTCGCGGTCCACATAGATAAAGCCGTAGCGCCTGGACATCTCGCCCGTGCTGGCAGAGGCCAAATCGATCGGACCCCAGGTGGTGTAGCCCAGCAGGTCGACGCCGTTCTCGGTCACCGCGTCACGCATGGTCTGGATGTGCTGGCGCAGGTAGTCGATGCGGTAATCGTCGTTGATGGAGCCATCCCCCCTCGACAACGTCCTTGGCACCCAGGCCGTTCTCGACCACGAACAGCGGCTTCTGGTAGCGGTCGTACAGGTCGTTGAGGGTGATGCGGAAGCCCAGCGGATCGATGGCCCAGCCCCACTGGCTCTCCTGCAGGTAGGGGTTCTTGACGCCCTTGAAGGCGTTGCCCTTCGTGAGCTCGACATCGGGATTGTCGGCACCGGCGGAGCAGCGGGTGATGTAGTGGCTAAAGCTGATGAAGTCGACGGTGTTGGCGGCCAAGATCTCGCGGTCGTCGTCGGTCATGCCCACATCGATGCCCAAGCGCTCGAGCTTCTTGACGGCATTGGCCGGGTAGTGGCCGCGGCTCTGGACGTCGACGAAGAAGTAGTTGTTCTGGTTGTCGAGCTGTGCCTGGCGCACGTCGCCCGGACAGCAGCTGTAGGGGTAGTACGTACCGGCGACGAGCATGCAGCCGATCTTGATCTCGGGGTCGATCTCGTGGGCGATCTTGGTAGCCCAAGCGCTGGCGACGAGCTCGTTGTGGGCGGCCAAATACTCGACAGCCTCCTTGTTCTCGCCTTCCTCAAAGGCCAGGCCGGCCTCGTTGGGCTCGGTCTCGTCGCCGTTGGGGAAAATGCGGGTCCAGGCCAGGCTCATGCGGAAGGTCTTAAAGCCCATCTCGGCAAAGAGGGCGATGTCCTCCTTGTAGTGGTGATAGAAATCGATGCCCACATGCGCAGGATAGTAGTGCCCGTCGTCGCACGCGAGCATCTTGCGATCGTCCAGGCAGACCGGGCCAGGCAGACCGGGAAGCGATCGGCGCCATGCGGAACCACGTCGACATTAGCCAAGCCGCGCCCGTCCACGTCATACGCGCCCTCGCACTGGTTAGCAGCCGTTGCGCCGCCCCACAGGAAGTCTTTACGGAAAGCCATGCATCGATCCTTTCATACGCTGGTTGTCGTGGTTTCAGTATCAGCGCAAACAGCGCGCCGCTCAACGGCAACGGCGCAGGTCGACACTTCTTTTCGCACGCAGGCACTCAGCAGCCGCCACGTCTGACACTTTTTATACCGCCGCCCCAAACCACCACAGGGGACAGGCACCTTTGTGGTGGCTTGGGGCGGTGCGCTAGTCCACGGTGATGTCGAAGTTTTTTGCCGGTGAGGCCTACGTAGCCGTCCTCAGCCGGCGAGGTATTTGACTGAATAGGAAAAAAAGGAAAAAATAGGAAAAAAAGGAAAGGAGACTCATGACTGAAAACATCTTCTCCCCTTCATTCGGAAATCGCCCGTCCTACCTGGTGGGGCGCGGGAACGTGATTTCGACCTTCATCTCCGGTCTTGAGCAGGAGCCGGGCAATCGCGACCGAGCCATGCTCATGCTCGGACAACGAGGCAGCGGCAAAACGGTTCTCTTATGGGAGCTTGCCGACCGTGCTCGTGAGCTTGACTTCGTTGTCGCCTCGCCCACCGTAGCTTCCGAAGATATGCGCGAGCGCATTGTTGAAAAAATCCAAGAAGCAGGCGAGCCCTATGCCGGCAAGCGTCACCTCCCCAAGCTTTCCGGCGGCAGCCTGAGCGTCTTCGGCTTCTCAGCCGGTCTTGAGTTCACACGCGATGTGCAAGAGACCAAGAGTTTCCAGTTCAAACTCACCCAGCTGGCGCGCAAGCTGACCGAGCGGGGACACGGCATCCTCATCCTTATCGACGAGCTCCAAGCCAATTCACCTGAGATAAGACAGCTCGTCACCGCCTACCAAGAGCTGGTCGGCGAGCGGCTTAACGTCGCACTCGTTATGGCTGGCCTTCCGGGAGCGGTTTCGGCGACACTCAGCGACCGCGTACTGACATTTCTCAACCGAGCACGCAAGGTCACGCTTGAACCGCTTTCGGTCGGAGATGTGGATGCCTATTATCAGCGAGCTTTCGAAGAGCTCGGCCTTGATATCCCAAGCGACCTTCGGTTAGACGCCGCTCGCGCAACCCAAGGCTCCCCCTACATGCTGCAGCTCATCGGCTACAACATTGCCAATCGCTGCAAGGTCGGAGAGCGCGTAGCGCAAGAGCAAATCGACGGAGCCATCGAAGCGTCCAAGGTCGATTTCGAAAATGATGTTTGTGAAACGACGCTTGCCGCGCTATCCGATCAAGACGTTGCGTTTCTCGCCGCGATGGCGGACGACGAAGGCGGCGTGTCACGCATTTCCGATGTGGCTGAGCGAATGTCGGTCACGCCCGACTATGCCCAAAAATATCGCCGGCGCCTTATTGACGCCGGCGTGATCGAACAGGCTCGCCGCGGCTACGTGCGCTTCGCCGTTCCATATATGGCCGACTACCTACGCAGCCAGCTCTAGGCAACCACCACAAAGGGGACAGGCACCTTTGTGGTGGTTTGGGGCGATGCGCTAGTCCACGTTGATGTCGAGGTTTTTGCCGATGAGGCCTACGTAGCCGCCTTCGGCTGCCTTGGGACTGTCAGCATGGCAGAGAACCCACTTGTCTGCCTTCCAGTAGCAGTAGCTGTCGCCGGCGGCGGGCATGTCGGCTGCTGCCTCGGGGCGCGGGCCGTTGGTACCGGCGGGCAGCGCGACCATCACCTGGAAGCCGCCTTCATCGACCATGCACGGCGTGTAGTGCAGCGTGGTGTTAAAGACCTCGACGACCGTACCCGCCGGCACGCGGAACGCCTTGACGCATGCGGTGTCGAGCTTGCCGTCCTCGATCTCCCAGCGATGCGCCACGAGCAGGATAAAGTCGCGGGCGCCCAGGTTGAACTCGCTGGCGCGGTGATACTCCAGGCAGTTGAGACGCGTATTGTGGCCGTTGCACCAGCCGAGCTGGAAGGGACGGCCGCCAAACATGAGAAAGCCCAGTTTATCGGCATCCTTGACGCCCTCGAGCTCCGGCGCGCTTGCTACGTACTTGCTGCCCTCGGGGATGGGCGTGGCAGAAAGCGCCTCGAGCACGGGCGACGTGAGCTCGGACGGAACGTTATCCCAAACGTTGCCATAGGACTTAAACTCGGGATCGTTGACAGAGTAGATATGCATGTTCACTCCTGCTCGTAAATGTGACTATACGAACATTCTAGAACAATCCTGCGCGGTTTTATATATCCACTTCACCTGCTCAGCAAAAAGGCGCCCCCGCATAAGCGAAGGCGCCCAATGCGCGCGTTTTGAGCGGTGAAGCCCTTACGCCTGCTGATAGTGCAGATGCTTCTCGTCGATATCGGCTAGGTCGCGGTCGAGATAGCGACGCGCGAGCCAGTTGGCCATGGGGAGGTTCTGATCCAGGTAGTTGCCGCACTCCTCGGGCGCGGCGCCGGGGACATCGCCCTCAAAACCGGCGACGAACTCAAACAGCTCACGCACAAGCGGCAGGATCTCCTCACTCGTCAACTCGCCAAAGACAACCAGGTAAAAGCCCGTGCGACAGCCCATGGGACCAAAGTAGACAATGCGGCTCGACCATTCGACATGGTTGCGGAGGAACGTCGCGCCCAAGTGCTCGATGGTGTGGCACTCGGCCGTGTTCATGACCGGTTCCTTATTGGGCGTGGTCAGGCGCAGGTCAAACGTGGTGACAGCGGCGCCGGTCGCCGGATCGCGGTCGATGCGGCTCACATACACGCCGGGCTCAAGCAGCAGATGGTCAACGGAAAAGCTCGCAATACGCTCCATAGCGCTCTCCTTAGTAGTTAATTTGGGACGTGTCTCTTTTAGCTGGTTCGAGTGGTCGCACCAATCATACCAGTCAAAAAAGCCCCATCCCAAATTGACTACCTGGGACGAAAACCAATGATTTTTTGATCCCCGTCCCAGAAAAATCAGTCTAGGCAGTGTACGAGATAGTCGCTTCGGCCGCATGGCGCCAGCCGGCAATCTTCTCTGCTCGCTCGTCGGCGGGCATAGCAGGCTCCACGATGCCGCGGGCGCCGTAGACGTCGACGACGTCGCGCGTGGGACTTCTCGACGATAGGCGCGATATGGCTGTCGTCGAACAGCAGACCCTCGTCGTTGATGCCGTCGATATCCACGATGTCGATGCCGATCTCGCGCAGGCGATCCGCCGTAAGGCCGCGGTACTTGATCGCATCCGGCGCGCTAAAGAAGCTGCGGCGCGTGGGCACAAAGCCGAGCTTGATCTTATCCATGTACGTCCTCCCCTAATTCGTGTTCAGTAAACAGATGCGTGTTTCGTTTTGAAAAGAGGGCCCCGAAGGGCCCTCCTATTGATAATGCTATGTGCGATTGTCCTTGACGCGCTTGGACGCGACGTAGGCGGCGCCGCTCAGCCTAGATTTCGCGCACGCTCTGGCGCTCGACAAAGTAGGTCGACACGGCCGTCTTGCAGGTATAGCTCTTGGGATTGCGGATGTTGCCCACCAGGCGGCGCACCGCGATCTCGCCCACCTCGTGCTTGGGAACATGCACCGTAGTGAGCGGCGGGTTGGAGAAAGCGCCCAAAGACAGGTCGTCAAAGCCGATGATCGAGACATCCTCGGGCACGCGGATACCGTGCTCGTTGAGCGCGCGCATGGCGCCTACGGCAAGTACGTCGTTCTCGGCGAAGAAAGCCGTCGGCAGGTCGTCGCGCGAGACGCCGTCGAGCCACACGCCCATGTCGCGATAGGCGCCCTCAAGCGTGGTGCCCAACGTGACGCGCCATGCCGGGTTGGCCTCAAGATCTGCGTCCTCAAGCGCTTGGCGATAGCCGCGCTCGCGGTCCTTAAAGTTGCGAATACGAAGGTCGCCCGCTAAATAGCCGATTTGCTTGTGACCTTTCTCGATAAGGTAATCAACGGCACGCAGCACCGAGTCGGTATTGGCGATGACCACGGCGTCGAAGTACTGGCGATCGCTCCAGCCGTCGAGCACGATCAGGTGGGCGGCGGCGTTAGCGAACAGGGTGTAGTCCTCCTCACCCAACTCCGTACCCATTAGTACAATGGCGGCGGCCGGATCGGCAATCAGGCCCTCGACCTGCGGGCGCACGGCGCCCAGGTCGCTAAAGTCGAGCGAGACAAAGCTCGTGCTCATGCCATGGCGTCGCGCCTGGCGCTCAACGCCCTCGATGACCGCGGGATGGAAGGTGCTCTCGTCCAGGATGGCACCCGTCTTGCGCGCGAGCACAAACTGGATGCTCTCGAGCTGCGTCGACTGCTGATAGCCAAGCGACTGCGCGCACTCCAGGATGACCTTGGCGGTCTCCTCGCTCACGCTGCGCTTGCGGTTGAGCGCGTTGGACACGGTCGCAGGAGAAAAACCGGTGATGCGGCTGATCTCGCGGACGCTTGCTTTAGCCATCGTTCCCCCTAGCATCGGTCGCAACCGAGCATCATGGCCTGACCGCCCCGTGACTCGACAACTAAACGACCGAAAATTAAATCTAAACAGAATAGTAAATGTTTAATAGATAGTTTAGCCTGTTGTCAAGCGAAGTGGCGCGACTATTCCCCCAATGGGCGCATTTACTCGGTAGCTAATCTGGAACGGGGCACAGAAACCGTTTAGCCAAGGATGCAAGCCATGCGTGCCTTAAACTCCGCGAGGAAACGCGGGGCGTCCACGGTGAGCGCCACAAGCGCGCTCTTATCCGGATCGGACAGACGGTGCTCGTCGCAGATGGTGCGGCCGCGATACTCGCCCAACAGATCCACGCGCAGGTTACAGCCGAGTGCACCCACGAGCGTGGGATCAATCGCCACGGCAACCGCCAGCGGGTCGTGCAGCGCGCAGCCGCCCAGGTAGGGCGCGTTCATCTCGTACGAACCGATATAGTGCTCGACCATGCTCGCAAACGCGCAGCCGGCCATGGTGCCCGAGCCCGTCCAGCCGGCAACGTCACGACGCGTGAGCACCACGCGGTGCGTCACATCCAGGCCCACCATGGTGAGCTTGCGACCCGAGCGCAGCACCACGTCGGCTGCCTCGGGGTCGCTCGCCATGTTGGCCTCGGCGCCCGCGCTCACGTTGCCGGGCACGGTAAGGGCGCCGCCCATCACGACCACGCGGCCGATGGACATCATCGCCGCCGTATCGCGCTCCAGGGCAAGCGCCATATTGGTGAGCGGGCCCGTTGCTACATAAATCAGGTCGGGGCCATAGGTGCGCGCGGCATCAATCAGGTAGTCGACCGCCGCGTTGCCATCGGCCGACGTCGCGCCCACCGGATCGTACGGCGAGGCGGGCACGCTTGCGCCGCCAATGCCGTTCTTGCCGTGGATGAGCGTGGTGGACGCCGGCGGCGTATAGGGCTCGGTCGCCTTGATGGGACGATCGGCTCCCAGGTACACCGGCACCTCGGGGCGACCCAACAGGTCGAGCACCGCCAGGCAGTTGTGCGCCGACTGGTCGACGCGCACGTTGCCGAAACACGTGGTGATGCCGACGAGCTCCGCCTCGGGGCTCGCGATGGCATAGGCGAGCGCCATCGCATCGTCCACACCCATATCCAGATCAAGGATCAGCTTCTTGGTTGCCATTGTTCTACTCCGCTTCTCCGTCTACATCCAAACCGTCTAAACCAAACTTGCGCTCGACTTCCGCACGCGTGGGAATTGATTGCTGAGCGCCCAGGCGCGACACCGTCACCGCCGAGGCGCGAGCGCCCGCGGCCATGCACTCCAGGAGCGGCAGGCCCTGCAGGCGAGCCGCCGCAAGTGCGCCGATAAACGTATCACCGGCTGCCGTGGTGTCGACCACCTCGCCCGAAAGCGCCGGCATGCGCAGCAGCTCGCCCCCGTCGCCAAGCGTAACCGAGCCGGCGCCGCCCAGCGTGACGACCGCAGCCCCGGCGCCCTTGTCGAGCAGCGCCCTGAGCGCGGCGACACAGCTCGCGTCATCCGTGGGCAGAATGCCCGTCAGCACCTGGCACTCGGTCTCGTTGGGGCAGACCAAGTCGACCGCGGGCCACGCTCCTGCCGGCAGATCGCAGGCGGGTGCCGGGTTAAAGATCGTATAGAACCCCAGCTCGTGAGCGCAAGAGAGCACCGCGGCCGTTGCCATCAGATTGCATTCGCCCTGGGCGACAAAGACGCCGACGGCAGCCGGGGCCATCTCGCAGATATCGGCGTCAAGCTCATCGACCACCAGATAACGCAGTGCGCAGGCCACATCCTCGCCCGTAAGCGCATGGTTGGCACCCGGCGACAGCACGATGCGATTATCGCCCTCACAACGGATGATGGTCGCCGTGCCCGTCTCCACGTCATCGCGACGCGTCACGAACTCAACGCCCACGCCGGCATCCTGGAGCCCTGCCACGAGCGCGTCGCCAAAGGTATCGCGCCCAACAGCGCCGATCATGCACGTGCGCGCACCCATGCGCGCAGCGGCAACGGCCTGGTTGGCGCCCTTACCGCCGGCGTTGGTGATAAAACCGCTGCCATCGACCGTCTCACCCGCGCACGGCATGCGCTCGCACGCCACCGAAAGGTCCATGTTCATGCTACCGAACACCGCAACGATGCCGTGATCCGCCATGGAAACCTCCTCGTCTTCAGGCTTTGCGCCCGCCGTCGGCCATCGATTGTGCACTCTCGCACCCCCTATAACTTTAGTTCACTTTGATGTGGACGCGCGCTTGAGCTTGCGCCAGCAGCAAGCATTCACAGGAGCAGGCGGCTACAATGAATACGTGCTGATTATTCTCGTCATTGGATGATGTTTTATGGAACAACTCTCGCAATCGAGCTCGCGCGGTCGACGCCGCACGGGCAACGAGCCGGCGCCACACGAACGCGTGAAGGGCGAACGCCGCGCCAACGAGCCGCGACGCACCGCGAGCCCCCATCGCGCTTCTGCCAACAACGCGGGCCGCGCCAACACTCCCGCCGCGGAGCAGACGCCTGCTCGCCCCAAGTCCCGCTACATTCCCGCCCTCGACGGCCTGCGCACACTCGCCGTTGTCGCGGTGGTGCTCTACCACCTCAACCTCACCTGGGCGCAGGGCGGTCTGCTCGGCGTCACGATCTTCTTTGTGCTTTCGGGCTACCTGATCACACGCCTGCTGCTCAACGAAGTCGCTAAGACCGGCCGCATCGACCTCAAGAGCTTCTGGATTCGCCGCATCCGCCGCTTGGTCCCCGCCGTGGTGACCGTCGTGGTGGTGACCTGTGCGCTGTGCACCATCTTCAACCACGTGATGCTCACCAAGATGCGCCCCGACATTTTGCCGTCACTGCTGTTCTTTAACAACTGGTGGCAGATTATGCAGGACGTCTCGTACTTCAACGCCCTGGGCGACCCCTCGCCGCTCACACACTTTTGGTCGCTCGCCATCGAGGAACAGTTCTACCTGGTTTGGCCCCCGCTGCTGCTTGCCATGGTATCCATGCACATGAGCAAGCCCAACACGCGCCGCGTGGTACTGGGTCTGGCTGCTGTCTCCGCCATCGCCATGATGGTGCTCTATAACCCCGCCGCCGACCCCAGCCGCGTGTACTATGGCACCGACACCCGCGTGTTCTCGCTGCTGCTGGGAGCCTGGATGGCCTTTATCCCCGACCGTGACCTGGCGCCCGTGTGCCTCGCTCATCGCCTGGGGCTGGACCGCTTGGTCAGTGCAGCCAAAGGTGGCAAGAATGCCGAGGGCAAGCATGACGGCAAGCCCAACGATGCAGCCGAGACCGTCCCGGCTCAGCCGAGTGCCCTCGTTCGTTTTTGGTCCTCACCCGCGTCTATTGACCTGCTGGGCATCGTGGGCCTCGTGGGACTTGCCGCCATGGTCTCACTCACCAACGGCTACACCGCGTTTCAGTATCGCGGAGGCACGCTGCTGTGCTCCATCCTCACGCTCATGGTCATTGCCGCCTGCGTGCAGCCCCAGGGCACGGTCGCGCGCGCCCTTGCCGCCGAGCCGCTCGTGTGGGTCGGCAAGCGTTCGTACAGCATCTACCTGTGGCACTATCCGCTCCTGCTGCTCATGAACCCGGTCGCCAACATCAGCGATACGCCGTGGTGGCAGTACATTTTGCAGGTGCTGCTGGTGGTCGCCGTGGCCGAATGCTCCTACCGCTTTATCGAGACGCCGTTTAGAAAGGGCGCCTTTGGGCGCACCGTATCCGAGTTCCGCGACGGCACCACCACGCCCGCCAACTGGGTGCGCGCTCACATTCCCGTGTGCGCCACTTGCGGCATCGTGCTTGTCATCGCGCTGGGCGGCCTAATCTTTGTGCCCGAGACCTCCGCACTGAGCGGTGAGGGCGCCGAAGTCCTCAACAAGGAAGCCAAGAACACCGTACCCACGGACCAGCAGGCAGCCGACGACACCGACAAGGACAACGACGGCTTCCCCGATGGCTCCTACGACTTGCTCATGATCGGCGACTCTGTGTCGCTGCGCGCCGTAGACTCCTTTGACGGCGTGTTCCCGCACAGCCATATCGACGCCGAAAAGGGCCGACAGTTCGACGCTGGCCGCGCAACGTTTGAGGGCTATATCCAGCAGAACCTTGCCGGCAAGATCGTGGTCTTTGCCCTAGGCACCAACGGCTTGGTGACCGACGACCAGATTGACGCGATCATGGCTGATGCGGGAGACAAGCGCATCGTGGTGTTTGTGAACACGCGCAGCCCGCAGCCGTGGGTTGGCTCCACCAACCAGGCTATCGCCAACGCCGCTACGCGCTATAAGAACGTACGCGTTATCGACTGGTACGGGTACAGCGCAAACCGCAACGACCTGTTCGACGGCGATGGTACGCACCTATCGACCACCGGCGTGACCGAATATCTCAACCTGATTCATGACGCCGTTAAGAAGGACCTGCCCGTACACCCCGAGGACCACGTCAACGATCCTCAGCCGGCAGCCGTCAAATCTGCCGCCGACGCCCTGATCAACGCCCTCGCCTACAAGCCGCACAAGCTGGGCGCCGAAAAGTAGCACACCGACAAATCCGCTTGCACCCGGAGGGGGTGTCGGCCATGGCCGACACCCCCTCCGGCAGTCAGGGACATTCCCTTTCTGCCGGCACCCAGGGACACTCCCGGTAGAAACCCTGCCACCGCGCTGAACCCCACGACACCTCGCTGCCCCGAGCGTCGTTTCTGAGCCCCACACCCACCGCAAACACTCCAGCCTCGCCCCTCTCGACGCAATCCCAGAGGGCCGTGGTCAAAAAATGCCAAATATGAGTACTGTCACTATTTTAGTAGCAGGCAAAACAGTACAAAATGGCGCCCACGCGGCCTTCGCGTCCCCTTAAGTTGATTCGAATACCTGGTCTATGACTTAGAGAGGCTCATTTTAATATACAAATTCTTTACTGTGTTCATTTTCTTCTTAGCCGTAAATGCCATCAGTCCAGCAACAGTACTCATATTTGGCATTTTTTGCCCACCGGTATATGACTGACCCCCTATAGCAAGCAAAAAACAAGCCGCAGCCCATGGCTGCGGCCCGCCCGAAGCCAAAAGAGGCATTACGCGCTGTAGCCCATCGCCTGCAGAACAAACATAACAACCGTCAGCACCGTAATCACACCGATAGTCGCCCACGTGAGCACGTTCCACACGCGGCCGTTGCGGTTGGCGCCCATAATGTGACGGTCGGCGGCGATAACCACCTGGAACACCAGAACCACGGGCAACAATACGCCGTTGATGACCTGGGAGGTCATCATAATCTGGAACAGATCTACGCCGGGCATGAGCACCAACACGGCGGAGATACCGATGATTGCCGTAATGATGCCGCGGTAGACCGGAGCCTCGTCCCAGCTGCGGTCGGCGCCGCGCTCCCAGCCAAATGCCTCACAGATAGCACTCGACGTAACACCCGGCAGCACGCAGGCGGCCAAGAAGCTCGCCGCGACCAGACCCGAGGCAAACAGCACCGTGGACCACTGGCCGGCGATGGGCTCCAGCGCGCGGGCCGCATCGGCAGCATCGCTAATCTGAATGCCCGCCGGGAACAACACCGTACCGGTCGTGATGATAATAAAGCCGGCGATGATGTCGGCGGCAATCGAGCCGCTCACGGTATCGATGCGCTGCAGCACGATGTCGTCCTCGCCCGCGTTCTTATCGACCACGTTGTTCTGCGCCAAGAAGATCATCCACGGCGCGATGGTGGTACCGATCGTTGCGACCACGAGCGACACGTAGCTGGGGTCATTCTGAATGTTGGGCACGACCAGGTCGACCGCGACCTCACCCCAGTTGGGACCCGCCATAAACGCGGCGACGACATAGGTCACGAACACGCAGCTCACCAGCAGCAGAATCTTCTCGATGCGCTGGAAGCTGCCCGACATGGTAAGCATCCACACCAGCAGCGCCACCAACGGCACCGAGATGCTCGCCGGCACGCCAAAGAGGGCCAGGCCACTCGCGATACCCGCAAACTCCGAGATGGTCACGGCCGTATTCGCAATCAACAGCGCCGCCATGGCCAGCACGCTCTTGCGCACGCCAAAGCGCTCGCGAATGAGCGACGCCAGGCCCTTACCCGTCACGCAACCGCAGCGAGCGGCGGTCTCCTGTGTCACGATAAGCAGCACGGTCATGACGGGAAGCATCCAGAGCATCTTATAGCCATAGCTGGCGCCCGCGCTGGAATACGTTGCAATACCGCCGGCGTCATTGCCCGAAAGCGCCGCCAGCAGACCGGGACCCATAGCGCCAAAGATGGCCGCGATGGTCAACTTCTGCTTGGTGCTCGGCTTTTGCTTCGTGTTTTGCACGCGACCACCTAACCCATGACCGACATGGTAAGCAGCACTGCGGCAACGCAGTACGCCACACACGAGATCATGACGGCAATAACGTTCATGGCGGTGCCCGATGTGTTGAGGTCATGCTCGTCACGCCAGAACAGCACCATCAGGTAAATCACGGCGCTCATGTTGCCAACCAGGCAAATGATGGCAGCGATGTTAAAGCACCCGGTAAAGAGTTGCTCCTCAAACATGGGCGCATCGGGGAACGCGGCAGTGCGCACCAGCTGCGCGCACAGATAGGTCACGAGCGACAGGATCAGGCCCATACCCGTGCTCTGGAAGAAGAATCCCAGGTACGGTTTGGGTTCGTCGTCGTGGCCGTCGTACTCCAGGAAGTAGTTCTTAACGAACGACACCATGCGTGAGGCAGCCAGCAGCACGAGCGGCATAGCGCACATGGGAAACACCACCAGGTGCGCGGAGCCGAGCGCCGTCCCCAGCATCGTCGCCATAAGGCACGAGGCAATTCCCCATACGACAACCCAGTACTGGCGATGCACGAACCAGCTGAGCACGTTCGTCGAGTCGTCGGACGCGCTGTCACCCGAGCCGATGCCGGCGATCTGCAGGTCTTCCTGGTGCTCCTCGGCGATAACGTCCATGGCGTCGTCGAAGGTCACGATGCCCAAGATGTGGCGATTTTCGTCGCACACGGGGATGGCGACCAGGTCGTACTTGGTCATCTCATCCGTTACATCTTCCTGGTCCTCGTCGGGCGACACATAAACCAGGTCACGGTAGGCCAGCTGACCCAGTGTGGCGTCGCGGTCGGCCACAATCAGCGTACGCAGCGAAAGCACGCCCGTCAGCATGCCGCTCGGGTCCTCGGTATAGACGTAGTAGACGCTCTCGAAGTCCTCGTCGAGCTTGCGGATCGCCTCGATGGCGTCGCCGACCGTCGCCGTGGCAGGCAGGGCGACAAACTCCGAGGTCATGATGCGGCCGGCGGTGTTGTCCTCGTAGCCCAACAGGTTACGAATCGCCTTCTCCTCCTTGACGCCCATCAGGCGCAGGAGCTTCTCGGCCTTCTCGTAATCGAGCTCGTCGATCAGGTCGGCTGCATCGTCCGGGTCCATCATGGCCAGCATCGACGACGCGTCGGTGTCGGACAGGCCCTCGAGCATCTCGGTCATAAGCTCGTCGTCATCAAACTCCGAAATGGCCTCGGCGGCCTGGGCGGTATCGAGCTGCGCGAACACCTGCGCGCGCAGGCGCGGGTCGAGTTGCTCGATAATGTCAGCGATGTCGGCGGGGTGCAGCTCGCCGAGCGTCTTGTGCGACACCGAAAGCTGAATGTTCTTGGTCGAGCGATCGAGCAGGTCCATGTAGGACCAAGCGATGATGTCCTCGCTGAGCTGCTTGCCCAGGTGCTTCATAAAGCCTTCGACGATATGCTCGAGCTTGGGGCTGATCGCGCGCAGCAGGCCGCGGGCACCCACCTCGGCGCCCAGCAGGCGCAGCTGGTTTTCGCCCGACATGGAAAACTTGATGTCGTTTACGCGCACGACCTTCATACCCTGCGTGTCGACGATCTGTTTGTTGAGCACATCGCGCGCCAGCAGGAGCTCGGTCGGCTGCAGGTACGAGAAGCGAATATTGGTGGCAGACGTGTTGAGATACACGCCCGTCTCGTCGATACGGTCGACCCATTTGCGCCAGCTGATCATAAACGGCGTCTTGCCGGGGCCGCGGAAGGCAAGCGACGTCACGTGCGGAAAAACTTCGCCGGTAGCAATGCCAAAATCGTTGACTACGCCGAGCTTTTCGCCATCGACGTCCAAGACCGGCAATTTGAGCATCTCACTCAGATAATTCAATGGTGCTCCCCATCATCATTCCTCCGGACGCGACCGCGCGAGCAGCGTCCGGGGACTTCTGGATATGTATACGCATGCGCGGGCGGCACGCCGCTCGACGCTTACTCCCCGTGCATGCGCAAAAAGCACCTGCATGGGGTCATCGACTGTATGGTCGAGGTTTGGATTTCACCTGCAACCTTTCTCTTGACCCTCATTAACCGCAGTAACTATAGCATCAGCATCGCCCTGCGGCACCGAATTTATGCGCTGCACATTGCAGGCATACCAAACGCTGACGTATCCGTGACATAGTTATCGGGGACGTTCTTAACCGACTACTCCGTGGTGTCGTCGTTCTCGGCCAGTTGGGGAAACACAGCGTCCTTTGGCATGGTGACCTTCGACAGCGAGGTGAGTTTTTTGCTGAGCGATGTGTCCGTCTTGACCAGGTCGCTCAGCGTCACGATCTTGTAGCCGTCGGCGATGAGGCCGTCGATGATCTGCGGCAGTGCCTCGAGCGTCTGATCGGCGCATTCGTCGCTATCGGTGAGCAGCACGATATTGCCCGGCGTCACCGAATCGAGCACTGTAGAGACTTGCTCGTCGGCACCGTTGAGTAGCCAGTCGCCCGAGTCAATATTCCACGAGACCACGGCGGAGACCAGGTCCATCGCATCAATCCAGTTTTGTTCGTCAAAGGCAGCGTAGGGAGCACGCAGCAGCATCGTCTTCACGCCGGTCGCCGACTTAATCGCATCGGCGCCTTTCGTGATCTGCTCGCGTACCGCCTCACGGTCCTGACCCTTGAGCGAATCGTCGCTGTAGCTGTTGGATCCAATCTCGCACCCGGCGTCGACAATCGCCTTGGCCGTGGCGGGCGAAGCCTCGGCCGCATCGCCCGAAAGGAAGAACGTCGCGGTGACGCCCTTTTCCTTGAGCACCTGCAGAATCTGTTTGGTGGCGCCGCTCGGGCCCTCGTCAAACGTCAGCGCCACGTACTTTTCGTTGCCCTTGGGCGCCACGCTGGCGCATGCAACGACGCAATCGGTGGCGGGCACAACCTCGCCGCGGTCCTGCGTCTTGCCCGACTGCTCGCCAACCCACACCTCGGAGCGGCCCTGGACACCCCACGTCTGCACATACTCGATAGCGCCCGTGCCCTCGACCTTGAGCTTGGGCTCGATAACCGTAGCCTGAACCTCGTGCTTCTCGTAGGTGTTACGGCCATCCTTGACCGTCACCTTCTCGCCGCCCTCAAGTTCGCGGCTATCCCATTTGCCCTGCTTCACGCGCTTGCCGTCCACCTTTACCGACAGCTTTTCGCCCCCATGGCGCTTGAGCACGCTGTCATCGACGGCCAGCAGGTCGCCGGCATCGTAGGTGTCGGTCAGCTCCTGGTCGTCGATAAGATTCTGCAGCGTAGAGCCCACGCGCACCGCGGTCTTCTGGCCGTTGAGCTCCACGTCCACGCTGCGGTTGACGTAACCCACAACGGCTGCGATAAACAGCACGAGCGCACAGCCCACGGCGATGAGCGCATAGGGCAAGCGAGACGGACGGCGAGGCGTGCGGCTGTTGCCGATGCGCGCGCTGCGGTCGCTAAACCCGCGGCTATGGTTGAGGTACATCGCGCCGGGCTTACGGCGAGGGCGGCGCTGACCGCTGGGCAGCTGTCCCAGGTCGCGGCGCGTCGTCGGACGCGCACCCGAACACCCGTTTAAGTTGGATCCGTTTTGGCGCATGTGCCCTCCCCCATAAACACAGCAAGCCGGAGCAACAGGTCTCCGGCTTGCCTCCCATCATTTGGTACGTCGCTATTTTGTAGCTTTTGACGAGCCTCCGCTCGCCTTTTGGTATTCGTCCTTAAAGGCCTTGAACATGCCGCGCGTCTTGCCGAGCTGCTTGCCCAGTGCGCGACTGCCCTTGTCCACGGCGACCGATCCCTTGTCGTCGAGCACCTTGGCGCCCTTTTTGACCTTGTCGCCCACCACGACACTTGCCTCGGCGGCCTTGGCAGCCGCACCGCCCGAATACCCGAGCGACTTGACCTCGTCCGAGACGATCATCGCGCCGTTCTCGTAACCGCGCAGCATCGCCGGCGGCACCTGCGCGTCACCGACCAAAACACTCGAAGCAGCACCGGCGGTCACATAGAAAGCCTGCACGATGCCCGAGCGTGGCTTGAACTCAACGTCCGAGCAATAGCCCACGACGTCGCCCGATTCCGTGCGCACGTCCATACCGACCCAGATGATGCAATCGTCCAGGTTGATGTCGAGGCGCTTGGCAGCGGCGGCATCGTACGTGCCCTTGACGTCATCGACCGCAATGGCGCCCTCGTAGACGCCAATGGCATCGAGCGCTACGAATCGGTCGGGACGCTCGATCATGCCCGCGATATCGGACTGGCGGACCATAAAGCCGACCACGCGCGTACCGCCCGGGGTAAAGACCGGAAAGTGAATCTTTCCGAGCTTTTTAGGGCTGCGCGGCGTGCCGTCCTTTTTGGTGCGCTTGTCCGCGGTAGGCTTGCGATAGATCTTGGCGCCGACAAAATCCCCGGCGCGCATTATGCCTCGGTCGAGGGCTCCGCAGCCTCGGTATCGGCCTCGACGGCGTTCTCGACCACAACGTCGGCGGCAGGCGTCACGTTGCCGCCCGAAATGGCGTCGTTGAGCTGCTCGCGCAGCTGGTCCATGCGCTCGCGGGCCAGGTCGACCTTGGCGCGCAGGTCGTCGGTCTTGGCGTCGACCATCGGGCCAAAGTCACTCACCGCAGCACGGGCCTCCTCGGCGCTGCGCTCGTAGGTGTCACGCATATTGTCCCAGGCGTCGTTGGCGATATCGGCAGCCATGGCGCGGGTCTCGGCGCCCGAACGCGGGGCTAGAGCGACGCCGATGATGGCGCCGGCAGCGGCACCAAAAAGTGCGCCGGAGACAAAGCTGAAAGTCTTACCCATAATCATTCCTCTCCTGCGGGCACGTCGGTGCCCACCGTTTGAATGCTGTCCATTATACCCGCAGCGCATCACTTGCCGCTCCACTCATCTGCGTACGGCAAAGGCGCAGGTACGTGACGGTGATAAACGCGTAGGCCTACTCCTGAGGCATAGCCGGCATGGCCACCGTTGCACCCGGGTCCTCGCCAGCGCCATCCACGAGCGGCAGGCCGCCCTCGTGCGCAGGTCCTGCCGGAACCGTCGCCGCGCCGCCAAAGACGGCCGCAGAGGCCTCGTGGTTCTCGGCAACCGCGCCCTCGGTATCAATTGCCACCTGGGGCTCGTCGTCAAAGTTAGGGACGCCCTGGGGCTCGGTGGGAACGGACTCGGCGGCAGGCTCAACGTCGGCATCGGCAGAAGCCTCGTCCCCGGCCGCGCCCTCGTCCTCAGCCGCATCCTCGGCAACATCCTCGCCGTTCGCGGCGGCGACGGCCTCGTGCGGGTCCTTGCCCTCGGCCTCGGCGCGCATGCCCAGCACCAGGTTGCGCAGGCCCGCGACCGTGCCGTCCACATCGGGGGCGGGCTGGTCGGCGTGCAGATAGGCCCAGTCCATCATAAAGGTGGCCGAAGACAGCGCACCAATGGTCAGCGCGTCGTCGGGGCACGAAAGCTCAACCTCAAAGACACGCTCGTCGTGCTCGCTCACGCGCGTGCGACCGCACGAGATGCTGCCGGCAAGACCGGTCTCGTTCATGAGCTCGACCGTCACATGTTCTAGCAGGTGGCAAAGCTCGGTCTGGCCCATGCAGTCCTGGAACTCGCGGCCCGAATCGCCCAGGCACAGGTGCTTGGCAATCGCCGGCACCAGGTAGTACACGCGCGCCGTGGCCTCGATATCCTCCGAGGTCATCAGCGGCATGCCGGGGTTCACCAGCACGTGCGCGCAGATCTTGTCCTCGCTGACGGTGACCTTAAGGATGTTGAACAGGCCTGCCATAACTCTCCCCTACTCGTCCTTGCCCTACTCGTCGCCATCGTGCGAACCCGCAGAGCCCGCACCCGACGCCGCCGGCTTCTCTGCCGAGGACTCGGAATCCTTCTTATCGGTTTCGGCCGGAGCGATCACGCGAATAAGCGAGATGCGCTGGCCACGCATCGACTGCACCTTGAACTTGTACCCTGCAACCTCAAACACCTCTCCGATGTCGGGCACCGAGTCGCAAAGTTCCAAAATCCAACCGGCGATGGTCTCATAATCATCGCTTTCCTCGAGCGGCCAACCAAGCTCAATCGCGTCATCGCACGAAAAACGCCCATCGACGAGCCACTCACGGCGCGAAAGGCGCGTGAGGTACTTGTTGTCGGGGTCGAACTCGTCCTCGATCTCGCCGACGATCTCCTCGACGATATCTTCGATGGTGATGATGCCGGCCGTGCCGCCGTACTCGTCCACGACCACCACGATCTGGTCGTGCGAAGTCTGCATCTCGGACAGCAGCGGCAGGATGTCCTTGGTGTCGGGCACAAAGGCGGCGTCGCGCAAAAAGCCGGCGATGGGCTGGCCGCCCTTGCCGTCGAGCGCGGGCTGAATCAGGTCCTTGATGTGCGCGATGCCCGCCACGCTGTCGGGGTCCTCGTGATAGACGGGGATGCGGCTAAAGCCGGTCTGGCGCATAGTGGACAGCACGTCGGCGACCGTCTCGTCGTCCTCGCACATGGTGGTGTCCACGCGCGGCACCATGACCTCGCGGGCAACGGTATCGCCCAGGTCGAAGATCTCGTGGATCATACGCTTTTCCTCGTCGAGCAGGTCGTCCTGCTCCGAGACCATGTACTTAATCTCTTCCTCCGAAACGTTTTGGCGATCGTCGGCGCTCTTGATGCGCAGGATGCGGGCCAGACCATCGGAGCAAGCGCCAGTCAGCCACACGAGCGGACGGGCGATCTTTTGGAACACGGAAAGCGGGCCCACGACCTGCTTGGACACGCCCTCGGCATTGGCCAGGCCGATGCGCTTGGGGACGAGCTCGCCGATCACAATGGACACAAAGGCGACCGCGACGGTGATGATAACCGGCGCCAGGCCGCGTGCGATGGCGGAGAGCGGCGCGATGCCAAAGCTCATGAGCAACGTGGCAAGCGGGTCGGACAGGCTCGTCGAGGCGACGGCGGACGAGGCGAAGCCCACGAGTGTGATGGCGACCTGGATGGTGGCGAGCAGCTGGTCGGAGTCGGCGGCGAGCTGGACGGCGCGCTCGGCGCGCTTGTCGCCCTCCTCGGCCTCGCGCTCCAGCACGGTGCGCTTGGCTGTGGTGAGCGCCATCTCGGACATGGAGAAGTAGCCGTTGACAAGCGTCAGGACGAGCGTGGTAATAAGGGAGATGGTTATGTCCATCGGGAGTTTCTCGAACCTCCAAGATTCGGGACGTTGGCAGGAGACGTAGACGGCGGATAGGGCAGTTGCGTCCAGCAGCTGCCTGGATGGGTCCGCGGGCACAGGCGCGATCGCTAGATTACGAAGAGGATCACCGCCATGAACTGGAAGATACTGCCGGCGAGTACCCACAGGTGGAACACGCTGTGGAGGTAACGCACGTTTTTGGCGATGTAGAACGGCACGCCCACGGTGTAACACACGCCACCGACGGCGAGCAAGGCAAGCGCGACGGGATTGAGCAGCGACACGAGCTCGGGCAGCTTAAAGATGACGAGCCAACCCATCAGCAGATAGACCAGACCGCTTACCCAATGCGGCTGACGCTCACGCAAAAAGCACTCGAGGGCAATACCGATAATGGCGATGGCCCACACGGCAAAGAACAGCGCAGCGCCGCCATCGTTTGCGAGCGTAATAAGGCAAAACGGCGTGTAGCTGCCCGCAATGAGCAGGTAGATACAGCTGTGGTCGATGATGCGGAAAACGCGCTTGGCGCGCTCGGGCTGAATCGCATGATAGAGCGTGGAGGCCAGGTACTCGAGGATGATGCTGACGCCGTAGACAATCGCAGCGGCCATATGCGTCGGGCCGCCGCCGCGCAGGGCGGCGAACACAATCAGAAGCACGAGCGCCGCGATGCCCAGCAGGCAGCCGACACCATGGGTGACGGAGTTCATGATCTCCTCGCCCACCGTGTAGTGCGGAACGGCCGCGGCCTTAGGTCGCGGCTTGGAACTGTCGCTCGAATCGGACATGCCGGTTACATCCTCCAACGTAAATAGTTCTCAACACTATATCAAAGCGTCTGGGTACGTGCGAAATTTGCACTATACGTGACCTCTTGTTTACCCATTCTTTGCTTGTTGACGCATCAACGGCGAACATCCACGGAATTACGCCGTTGAACGCGTCGGTTGGAGGTCATTTTTCGGAAGTATGCGGCAAATTCTGAACTTGTCGACCAGACCGCAGTTTTACCAACAATTTATCAGGGGTTTTGTTGCCAAAAAACGCCGTGTGCTCGACGGTCTCGAAATTTGCCGCATACTTCCGAAAAACCGCCCGTGAGCGCTGTGCTCGCAGGCGGTATTCGCTTGCGTTACGCAACAAAATTGCGTAATTTGTCCAATAGCTAGGCGCTACTTGACCTCAATGAGCTCGTACTTGCTCGTACCCAGGCCGATCTTCTCGGCGTGCGCGATGCAGGAGCGCCAATCGGTGTCGGGATGCGTGATGCAGAAGGGGTCCTTGGCCTGCTCGCCCTCCAGATGTTCGTGGTTATGCTCCATCTTGGCGGCGCTGTCGGTGAGCTCGGTGTTGGGCAGCGGCTCGGATGCCATAACGGCATCGGCGCAAGCCTGGTCGATGGCGACCGGGTCGAAGCTCGCGAACATGCCGATGTCGTTGACGATGGGCGTGTCGTTTTCGGGGTGGCAGTCGCAGTTGGGGCTGATATCCATAGCGAGCGAAATATGGAAGCTCGGGCGGCCGTCGACGATGGCCTTGGTGTACTCGGCGATCTTGTAGTTGAGCACATCGGCCGCGGCGTCATAGTCGGGCTTGATGCAATCCTGGTTGCACGCCGCAATGCAGCGTCCGCAGCCCACGCAGCGATCGTGGTCGATGGCGGCGACGTGAACCGTGCGGGTGCTGCCGTTGGCAAGCTCGCGCTCGCGCGTGCCGTCAAACGTGATGGCGTTGTGCGCGCAAATCTTCTCGCAGGCACGGCAACCCACGCAGTTGGTGGTATCGACGCTCGGCTTGCCGGCGGCGTGTTGCTCCATCTTGCCGGCGCGGCTGCCACCACCCATACCCAGGTTCTTCATGGCGCCGCCAAAGCCGGCCTGCTCATGGCCCTTAAAGTGGGTGAGGCTGATCACAATGTCGGCATCCATGAGCGCCTGGCCGATCTTGGCCTCGTGCACGTACTCGCCGCCCTCGACCGGAACGAGCGCCTCGTCGGTGCCCTTGAGGCCGTCGGCGATAATAATCTGGCAGCCCGTGGCATACGGGGTAAAGCCGTTCTGGTAGGCGGTGTCGATGTGCTCGAGCGCGTTTTTGCGGCTACCGACGTAGAGCGTGTTGCAGTCGGTGAGGAAGGGCTTGCCGCCCAGCTCCTTCACGACGTCTGCGACGGCGCGGGCGTAGTTGGGGCGCAGAAAGCTCAGGTTGCCCAGCTCGCCAAAGTGAATCTTGATGGCGACGAACTTGTTCTCAAAGTCGATCTGCTCAATACCGGCGCGACGGATGAGGCGCTTGAGCTTGTCGAGCTGGCTCTCGCGAGCATGCGTGCGCAGGTTGGTAAAGTACACCTTGGCGGGTGCTGCGGGCGCGGTTGCGGTCATAGATCTATCCCCTCGGTCTATATGGCGTTACAGACATAGGAGATGGTACCCGCTGAAGTAGGGTCGAAGTCAAGCGCGGCGGCCAGTCGTTGGGTGTTTCCTGCCGGCAGTTGGGGACAGTCCTTGCCAACCCGACCGGCAAGACGGCCGATCGGCAAAGACCGTCCCCAATGACTAGTCGTTTAAGTCTGTCCCCAATGACCACTCTTGGTCGTTTAAGTCTGTCCCCAATGAGTGCCCGATGGCTAGGCTCGGGCTTTGCTGTGGGTGAGGGCCAGGCCTACGGCGGCGATGGCGGCGGCGAAGAGCACCGTGACGCCCAGGTCGCAGGCGATGTCGCCCAGCGCAGCAGACGTCAGGTCTGAGGCAAGCGCCTTGCTGATCGCATCGTTCACCCAATACGTCGGCACAAAGTGCGCCACCGTCTGCACGGCCGGACCCATGAGCGACAGCGGCATCCAGGCGCCGCCCAAAAACGTCATGAGCATGCCAAGCAGGTTGCCCACGCCGTTGAGCAGCTCCTCGCGCGCGCCCAGGCTCGACAGCGTAAAGCCAACGGCCAGCGGCGTGCACGCTAGGGCAAACGTCGCCGCCAGCGCCAGGCACACGCGGCCCACACCGATCTCGGCAACCGCGCCGGAAAAGCCCACGACGCCCATCATGCTCGACACAAGCCAAATGCTGACGGTGAGCACGGCGGCGGCCGCGAACACGGCAAGCGAGCGCTGGCGCTCGGAGACCGGGCCCGCATCCATGCGGCGCACGCGCTCGGGCTCGTTCATACCCGAGAACACCAGTCCCACCGATACGATGACCGACGAGATAATCGCGTACGCGCCAAAGTTGAAGTACGACTCGAGCGTGGCGGCGGCAGTCGAGTCGACCTTTACCTGCTCGACCTGGACCTCCGCGCGCTTTGCGGCGGCGTGCTCGGCGGCCTTGGCAACGTCGCCGTTAGAGGCAGCGGGCTCAAGCGCCGCCGCAGCGCCCGCAAGCGAGATCCAGCGCGAGGCCTCGGCAGACGAAAGCGCCGCCGCCATGGTGCCGGAACCGTAGGTCACGTCGAGCTTGGGCAGGGCCTCCCCCGCACGGGCGGCCGCAACAAGATCGTCCTCGAACCCCTCCGGGATAAAGAACACGCAGTCGGCGCTGCCCTTGGCGCTGCTGCTCTTGGAGAGCGCGTCCGCAAGATCGTACGTATCGTCGCCGATGCCCGTGATCAGCTCAAAACGCGAACCCAGATGCTTGGCAAGCGCACGCGAAAGGTCGCTGTCGTCGCGGTCGACCACGATCACGTTAGCGTCGTAAGGCTTGTACTCGGTGAGCTGCGACGAATTCCAGCTCACCGATGCCGCGATAAACACGCCCATGAGCGAGATGAACACCGTGTAGATGAGCAGGTAGAACGGGTGTGCCAGCGCCATGCGAAGCGCGGTCTTAAAGGTGCTCATAGCGGCTCCTTCCAAAGATCAGCGTGGCTGCGGCGACAAACACCAGGGCCATCAGGACCAGCGCGCCCGCGCGAACGGCGAAGGGACCCAGGTCCTCAAAGAAATACAGGCGGTTGAACATGTCGCAGATGAGCTTGACGGGATTGAGCCAGCACTCGGCCGGACAGGCGCGGGCGACGTCGTCGGCAAGCGCCATCGCCGGCTCGCCGTAAAGGCCGGCGAACAGGGCGCACGTGGTGGCGAAGCCCGTGAGAATGCCCGACTTGGACGCCTTGCCGCCCTTAACGGGCAGCGTGCCCACAAAGAGCCCCAGGCCCGTGGCGGCAAGCGCGGATGCAGCCCCGCCCAGCAGGCACAACCCCTCGCGCCCGCCAAAGTCGACGCCCACAACCAGGCGCACGTAGCCGATCGCAACCGCCATCGATGCAAAGGAAACCAGCCACGAGCCGACAAAAATGCCGGCCAGCGACGCCGTCTTGGAAAGACCGCCCACGCAGCGGCGCGCGCCAAGGCCCGACAGATTAGGCTGCAAATCGACGACGCTCAAGGCGGCAAACTCGGCAGACATCATCGCGACCAGGCCAAAAAGCGCGTAATAGTAGATGACCGTGCCATCAGGCGTGGCACGAGTCAGGCTCACGCGGCGGGTTCCGCCCTCGAGCGACAGGGCGCGCGCAACCGCCGCCGGATCGGCGAGCGCCGCCGGGTTGTCCTGGGCAATCTGGGACATGAGCTCGGCATTTTGCGTATACGAGCTTGCTACCGTTTCAAGGATGCTGCGGTCGGTAAGCACCGACGAGGCGCGCGAGCTGTCGCAACTCGATAGCAGCGTGAGCCTGGGCGTGCCCGCGGCATCAACCGTATAGATGCCCGCGACCTCGCCGGCCTTGAGCGCGCGGTTCGCAGCAGCCGCGTCATCGCACTCGTGAATCTCGAGCAGCTGATCGTCGCCCTCCTTGGCAAGCGACGTCGCCACATCCTTAAAGGTCGACGCGTCCCAGGCTTCGTCAGCCACGATGGCCACCGGCACCGGGTCGACCTTGCCGTCGGAGCTCAGGTTCGCAAACATAAACATGAACATCGTGGAAAGTGCAACGGGAAAGACCGCGCCCCAAACCCAGGTGCTCGGCCGACGCAACAGCGTCTTGAGCGTGATGATGATGGTGTTGAACATGGCCGCCCCCCTAGTCACGCAGCTCGCGGCCGGTGATCTCGAGGAACACGTCATTGAGGGTCGGCGGCTCGGAGTAGATGCGGCCGAGCGCCACGTCATGCGAGCGCAGCGCATCGAGAATGTCCGTCAGGTTGTGCGGGCTCGCTTCACACGAAAACGTGAGCTGGCCCGCCGTCGCCGACAGGTCCAGGACATGCGGCAGGCTCGCGACGGCGGCGAGCGCCGCGCTCGACACCTCGCCGACCTCGATCACGATCTTCTCGCCCATCTGAATCATGCGCTTGAGCTCATCGTTGGTGCCCTGCGCCAGCACGCGGCCACCGTCCATGATCATGATGCGGCTGCAGATCTGCTCGACTTCCTCCATATAATGGCTGGTATACACCACCGTGGCGCCCTCGTCGCGCAGGCGGCAGATGCCCTCCAGGATGGCGTTGCGGCTCTGTGGATCGACCGCCACCGTGGGCTCGTCAAAGAAGATGAGCTCGGGCTTGTGCGCGATACCGCAGGCAATGTTCAGACGTCGCGCCAAGCCACCCGAGAGCTTGCCGGGGCGGAACTTGGCAAAGTCGCCCAACCCGACAAAGTCGATGGCGTCGTCGACCAGCGCGCGGCGGCGTTTGCGATCGCTGACGTAGAGACTGCAGAAATAGTCGATGTTCTCGCGCACGGTGAGCTCGTCGAACACCGCCACCTGCTGCGGCACCACACCGATGCGTCGCTTGAGGTCGTAGCGGGCGGGCGTCATGGGCGCGCCGAACAGCTCGATGGCGCCCTTGTCGTAGGCGAGCAGCTGCAGGATGCAGTTAATTGACGTGGTCTTGCCCGAGCCGTTGGGGCCGAGCAAGCCAAAGATCTCGCCGGGGGCGATGCTCAGGTTAAAGTGGTCGAGCGCGATAAGATCGTCATAGCGCTTGACGAGATTTTCGACGTGGACGATGTCTGTCATGAGGCGGCCCTTCTGTTGCTTGCGGCCCGGTACGATTGCATCATCGCAGGAGCGGGCGGCGCGCACCAGTGAGCTTTGTCACAAGTGCGGCGGGGGCGGGCGGGAGGAATGTCACGGTTGCCCCGGGCGGCGCCTCCACCACGCGCGGCTTCGCGTACAATACCCGTATGAACAGGCTTTTCGACAAATCGATCGTGCTGGCGTGCTGTATTGCAGCCGCCATGGGTCTTGCTGTGGATGCTCGCCTGGTCGCGGCATTTTGTCTGGGCGTCATTGCCGCCGCACTGGCCGAAGTCGCGCAGGGGGAACGTGCCCGTCACGCGAGCGAAGCCGCGAGCTACGCCTACGTCATCGTGGCCGTCTTTGTGCCGTCTTTTATGCCGTTTGCGCCCCTCGCCTTCTATGACATCGCGCGACGCGTGCGACGTGAGCGTGTCTGGCCTGCGCTGGGTGTGGCCACCATTTTTGCCTTCGTACTCGCTGCGGATTTCCGCACTGGCATGCTTCCCGCCCGCGCGCTGTTGCTGGCCGCCATCCTTTCAGTCGCCGCCACCCTACTGTCGCTACGTACCACACAGCTGGAACGCGAGCAGGAGCGCATGCGCCGCACCCGCGACAAGCTGCAAGAACGCGCCCTGGCACTCGAGGCACGCAACCGCGACCTCGCCGACCGCCAGGACTACGAAGTCGAACTCGCGACGCTCGCCGAACGCGCCCGCATCGCGCGCGAGATCCACGACAACGTGGGCCACCAGCTCACGCGCACTTCACTGCAAACCGAAGCCCTGCGCGTGGTCCACGCCAACGAGCCCGGCGTCGCCGCCGATTTCGCCGACGTCAAACACACCGTTGACGAGGCGCTCCAACTCGTGCGCGCCAGCGTCCACGCGCTCAACGACAACGCAGCCAGTCTCTCCGTGCAGCTCGAGCGCATCGTCGAAGGTACGCGCTCGGACAGCGGTCCACAGATTGAGCTCGAGGTTTTGGCCGAGCATGCGCCCGCCAACGTCGCCAACTGCTTTGCGGCGGTCCTGCGCGAGGCGCTCTCCAACACCATGCACCACGCGCACGCCCAAGCGGTCACCGTGCGATGCATGGAACATCCGTCGTTTTACCAGCTCATAATTACCGATGATGGCACGGACGCGACCCCGGCGAGCGGCCGCAACGCCGCAGAAGGCATGGGACTCGGCTCCATGCGCGAGCGCGTAGAGGCGCTTGGCGGGACCTTTACGGCGGGGCCGCGTGCCAGCGCCCCCGGCTGGCGCGTGTTTGCCACCATTCCCAAACAGCAAGGAGATGACGCTCGATGAGGCTCATAGTTGTCGACGACGACCGCCTGGTGGTCGATTCACTCAAGATTATCCTGGGCGCCCAGCCACAGATCGAAGTCGTGGGCACCGGCGCCGATGGTAACGACGCGGTCGCACTCTATGCCGAACACGCACCCGATATCGCGCTGCTCGACATCCAAATGCCGGGGCGCGACGGGCTTTCGGCGGCCCGCGAAATCCTTGAGCGCGACCCTGCGGCGCGCGTGGTGTTTCTGACGACATTCTCGGATGACGAGTACATTGTGTCGGCGCTCAAGCTAGGCGCCCGCGGCTACCTGATCAAAACCGATGTCGCCGCCATCCCGCCAGCGTTGACGCAGGTCATGGATGGCAAGCGCGTGCTCGAGGGCAAGGCGATCGAGGATATCAACTTTGATGGGGCGGGCGTCGAGGTGGGCACGACCCGCCGGCCCGCGGCCTTCGTCAGCCTGACCGACCGCGAGTTCGAAGTCGCCGAGCTCATTGCCCGCGGCCTCGATAACAAGGAGATTGCCGCCACCGCCTATATGGGCGAAGGCACCGTGCGAAACCACATCAGCTCAATCCTGGCCAAAATGGGCCTACGCAACCGCACCCAAATCGCCATCGCCTACCTGCGAGGCTAACCACCAGACCAGCAACACGGTGGGACAAGGTAATCAGAAGTGTTTGTCCCACTTTCTTAAGTTATGGGACAAACACTTCTGATTACTTTGTCCCTTCAACCGTCCATTGAGACGGATTGGCCGCTACCAAGTTGACGCCATTTCAAAACTATGCCGGTTTACTACGATGAATCGTCCATCTTCAACCACGCCGAATTACGCATTGGCAAAACCGCAGGTAGAACGCTTGCAGTTTTCTGAAAAACACGGGTGTGGTCTGGAATGTCGGATTCATCGTAGTAAACCGGCATAGTTTTGTTTGCGCGACCCCGCGCAAACGGTTTCGCGGGCCTCACGAAACCAAAAATGATCCGTTTTCCTCCGTCCCCAGGGGATCAGTTGGTGCCGCCCGCCGCGAAAACGGCCTATCTACTACGTTTGACACGATACCCCTGACCACACCCTTGTTTTGGGCAAAACCGCAGGCGATCTACCTGCGGTTTTGATTTTGCGCTTTTGGGCATGGTCGGGGATAGGCAGTTAAACGTAGTAGATAGGCCGGTTTCGTGGCGACGCCCCTCCCCCGCGCACACAAAATGCCGCCACGGAGAAGGGAGACGCCTCCGTGGCGGCTGGGGTGGGGTTGGGGGCTATGTTCTGGCTCCCCGCCAGCCGCCCGGGGCCTTTTGGCCCCGGGCGCTGTCGGCGTGCCTAGCGCTTACGGATGCCCCAGACCAGCGCTCCGACGCCGGCCATGGCGATGACAAATGCCATGAGCAGTGCGGCGGTCTGCTGGTCGCCCGTAGTGGGCAGGAAGCTCTTAACCGTCTTGACGATAGTCGTCACGGTCTTGGGCGTGCCGGGGTCGGGCGTCGGCACGGGCGTCTCGGGCTTCTTGTACGTGTTGTTGAACACGATGCCCTCGACGCTCTTGTCGTCCTTGGTATAGGCGATGCTCGCCTTGAGGTTGCCCTCGCCGTCATCGACCACGTTGACGGTCGCGGTAAAGACGGACTTGTCGTAGGTCATACCGGCCTCGTCGCCCTTGACCTCGCTGATGGTGTAGACGTACGTTCCGGGCTCGTCGTACTCGAACTTATCGAAGTTGATCTTGCCGTCGGCATCGTTGGTAACCGCAGACTCGATGTCCTCGCCAACGAGCTTAAAGCTAAACTCGTCCTTCTTGAGCTCGCGTCCCTCGAGCACCTTGATAGCGCCGATGGAAACCTGCGTGGGCATGGCGTGATACTTGTTGGTAAAGCCAGCGGACTCGGTGGTTCCCTCGAGCTCGTGCGTCGCAGTCAGCGTACCGTCGCCGTTGTCGGAGACGGTGGTCACGACGGTATAGGTCGTGCTGTCATAGGTGACGCCCTTGTACAGGCCGAGCGCGTTGGGACAAGCCTCGCGCAGCGTGTACGTGTGCGTGCCGGGCGCCTCGTAGCGGATCGGGTTCAGCTTCACAGTGCCGTTGGCGTCGTTGGTGCCGCTAGCGACAACCACGCCGTCCTCGAGCAGGTCAAACGTGAACTCGCCGGCTGCAAGGTCGCGCCCGGTCAGACGCTTCATCGCGGTAACCTGATCGGTCACGCTGGAATCGGTGGGCGTCACGCTGTACGTGTTGGTGAACGTAAAGTCCGCACCGGTCTCACCGTCGCGCACGACACTCAGATGCCCAGCACCGTCATCGGTCACGGTGTAGGACACCTTGCGCGTGGCGTTGGCATCGTTGGTCACGCCAGGGGCACTGCCGGACTCGGTCACGGTGTAGGTAAAGGTATGCGAGCGCGGTGCGGTAGCGGCTGCGGGCTTGGGCTCGTCGTTGGACTCATCAGCGCTGGCGTCGGCATCAGTTGCGACCTTGTCAGCATCAGCCTCGTCAACCTCGGCCTCGTCGGCGTTGGCCTCGGCATCCTTCGATGCGTCGTCAGACGCATCGGTCGTCACGCCTAGGGCGCGGTTGAGGTCCTCGAGCGTAAAGTGGATCTTGCCAAAGTCCACGTTGCCGGCCGCGTCGTTGGTTGCGGTCGTGCGCTCGGGCATCGGGGCGCCGGCCTCGTCGGGAGTCACGGTAAAGGTGAACTTGCCCGCGATGTCGGCCGGGGTCAGGCCCTCGGCAGCCTGGAGTTTCTTGGTGCCGGAAAGCGCTGCGTCAACAGCCTCGGCGCCATAGATGTTCTCGAACACGGGCTTAATGCCACCGTAGTCGGGCGTCGCCGTCAGGGTACCGTCACCGTTATCGACGACGATAACCTTGAAGCTAAAGCTCGGCGTTGCGGGGGTAATGCCCATGCCTGCCAGCTGGTTAGTATACTCGAAGGCCGTGTAGTTGATGGTCCATGCAAGCTTGGCATCCGTGTCGGTGCGGATGGCGCGTTTGGCGTTTACCAGATCGGCGAGCATCTCGGTGGTGTAGTGCAGCGTGCCAAAGCTCACCTGACCATTAGTAGTGGTCTGAGTGGTACCCTCGATGGCCTCCGTCTCGCCCGCGTAGGCGATACCGAACCAGAACTCGCCGTCGACCATCGGACGTCCGGTCAGTTTCTTGGTGGCTACGACCTGAGCAGCAGTGCCGCCGGTCGTATCGGTCGTAGCGCTGTAGCTGTTTTCGAACGGGACCACGGCGTGCCCGGCCGTAGCGGCACCGGTCTTGTACTCAGTCACCAGCGCACCTTCGCCGCCGGAGACGGTCGTCGTGGCGGTAATCGTACCAGCGCCGTCATCGGCAATGGCGATCGTCACGGTGCGGACGGCGTCGTCGTACGTGTAGCCGGGCTGGCCGTCATTCTTCTCGGCCACGGTGTATGTAAAGGTCTTACCCGCGTCAGCCTGCGTAAACTTGACCTCATGGCCCGCCAGAATGTCGATCAGGCCGACCGTTGCCTCTGCCGTCGCAGGGGACTTGTATACGTTGGCGCCCTCGTGCAGGCCAAGTGCGTGAGCCGAAGCCTCGTCGGCGGGCGTCACGGTAAAGGTAAACTGGCCCTCGGTCATGGGACGTCCGGAGAGGGTCTTGCTGAGCTTAAGGCCGCCGGCCGCGGCGTAATCGAGCTCAGTGCGGTACGTGTTGGTAAAGCGTCCGTTTTCCTTCTTGGTGACGTTGGCGGTCAGGTTGCCCTCGCCGTCCTCGGTCACGGCCACCTCGGCGGTCGCGACATGAGAGTCATACGTCATGCCTGCCGCGTTGCCCGCGTTCTCGCGGATCTCGTACTTATAGGTTCCGGCAGCCGTGTAGCGAATCTTGCCGAACTTGATGGCGGCGATGCCGTCCTTCGCGTCGTGCTTGCTCACGGTTACGGTTGCAGGATTGGGCAGCGGGGTGCCGTCGGGAGCGGTGATAGTAAAGCTGAACTCGTCCCCATCCGTCCACTCGCGACCGTCGATGGCCTTGCTCAGGCCAAAGTCGAGGTCTGCATCGGTCGGGGTCACGCTGTAAGTGTTCTCGAAAGTCGCAGCCGTGGCGTCCTTCAGGACATGCTCGGCCTTGAGGGTGCCGTCGCCGTTGTCCGTGATGGTGGTCTCGATGGTGTACTTGGCATCGCTGTAGGTGATGCCCTTGCTGGTGGTTCCGCCGTTGACCTCGCGCAGCGTGTAGGTGTGCCTCCCGGGCTTGGTGTACTCGATGTCGCTCATCGTGATGTTGCCGTCGGCAGCGTTCTTACCGCTGGCGACGACCTTATCGCCCTCGACGAGCTCGAAGGAGAACTCGCCGGCCTTGAGGTCGCGGCCGGTCAGGGACTTGGTCGCCTTGACCTGGTCGGTGACGCTGAACTCGTCGGGGTTCGGCTTATAGGAGTTCTCGAATGCCGCAGTCTCGGCATCCTTCAGCTCGTGCTTCGCCTCGAGCTTGCCCTTGCCGTTATCGGTAATCGTGGTCACGACGGTGTAGGTCTTGCCGTCGTAGGTGATGCCGTTGCCTTCGGCGCCCTTGGCCTCGCGCAGCGTATAGGTATGCGTGCCGGGCTTGGTGTAGGTGATGGCCTTCATCGTAATCGTGCCGTCGGCAGCGTTCTTACCGCTGGCGACGACCTTATCGCCCTCGACGAGCTCGAAGGAGAACTCGCCGGCCTTGAGGTCGCGGCCGGTCAGGGACTTGGTCGCGGTGATCTGGTCGGTGACGCTGAACTCGCCAGGGGTCACGGTGTAGGAGTTCTTGAACTCGGCCGCCTTGGCGCCCTGCAGCTCATGCTTCGCCTCGAGCTTGCCCTTGCCGTTGTCAGTGATGGTGGTCACGACGGTATAGACGGCGGTGCTGTAGGTGATGCCGTTATCGGCGTCGCCCGAAACCTCGCGCAGCGTATAGGTGTGCGTACCGGCCTCGGTGTAGGTGATGGCCTTCATCGTAATCGTGCCGTCGGCAGCGTTCTTACCGGTGGCGACGATGTTGTCACCCTCGACGAGCTCGAAGGAGAACTCGCCGGCCGCAAGCTTACGACCGGTCAGGGACTTGGTTGCCTTGACCTGGTCGGTGACGCTGAAATCCTTGGGCGTCACGGTGTAGGAGTTCTTGAACTCAATCTTCTTGACATCCTCGGCACCCTTCAGCTTATGCGTAGCCACAAGCTGGCCCTTGCCGTTGTCGGCGATGGTGGTCACAACGGTGTAGGTCTTGCCGTCGTAGGCGATGCCGTTGTTAGTGGTTCCGCCGTTGACCTCGCGCAGCGTGTAGGTGTGCTGGCCGATCTCGGTGTACTTGATGGTGCTAAACGCAACCTTGCCGTCAGCGTCGTTCTTGACGGTCTCGATAACGCTTGCATCCTCCCCGGTGCCCTCAAGCAGCTCGAAGGAGAACTCGCCGGCCTTGAGTGCGCGGCCAGTCAAAACCTTGGTAACTTCAATCTGGTCGGTGACGCTCGACTCAGTCGGCTCAGCGGTATAGGTATTCTTGAACTCAGATTCGCCCGAAGTCTTCTTTACAGAAGCCACGAGCTCGCCCTTCTCATTGGGCTTCACCGTCACGGTAAACTCTGCAACGTTCTTGCTGTAGGCGATACCGTCGACCGTAGTCCCAGCGTGTTTCTCGCTGACCTTGTAGACATACGTGCCCGGCTTGTCGTAGGCAATCTCGCCAAAACTGATATCAGCATGGCCCTTGGTCGCAATTGCGGTCGCGGATCTGGGCATCGGGGCGTTGTTCTCGGAAGTCAAACCAAACTCAAACTTGTCCGCATCCGCCCAGTTGCGGCCGTCGAGCACCTTGGTCAGGCCAAAGTCGGCAGTCGCCAGCGTTGTCGGTGTGGTATTGAGCGTAAAGTTGATCTTGCCGTTGTTGCCCAGATAGACGTTGACCTTTGTCGCACCGGAGGCGACCTTCGTGTTATTCCACTGGGGATTGATCACGTCGCGCGCAGTTTCCGTCGGGTTACCGCCCACGCGCTCTTTGGTGGTGTGGAGCTGGTTGATAAAGGCAAGGCGTGCGGTTCCAGCCTTGATTGACCAATGGCCGCTATCTTGCACCAGAGAGCCCTCAAAGTTTGCAAGCTCGTTGCCCTTAAACGGAATCGCGACAGATTCGCTAACCGGCGCGCCAGACGAATCCTGCGCCACAAACCCATCCTTATACCAATAAGTCTTAGACCCAGAGGGCTTTTCCGTTGCAAGCTTGGTGCAGGCTGCGTCCGTATAGACGGGCGTCAGCTTTTGGAAGTAGTAATAGCCGTTCGTGGCGGCAGGCTCAAAGCTTGCGACCGTATCGCCCGTATCGTCGCCGGCCCACTTGTTGGCATAGAAGCTAACAGTATTGGAATCGGCGTCCTTGTGCTCATCGATGTACTTCTGCAGCCCCGGCACGTTTTCGGGAGCAAACAGGTTTTTGCGAGCAATGGACTTAACGCTCGACGCGTACGTCACGCGAATAGGCGAGATGGCGTCGGTGGCGTCGACAACAAACGTACCCGCCGACTCGTCAACGGTAAAACGGCGCAGCGGAATAAGCGAAGCGGGCACCTTGACCGTCACGATGTCGCCGCGCTGGGGATTGTTCTCGTCAGCGCGATCGACCGTAATTACGAGGTGCGCAAGCTCGCCGTCAAACGTATAGGTATCGATATTGCCGTCGGTAGACTTGGTCGCGGCGCCGTAGGTCTTGCCGTTGTACTCGGCCCCGGTAAAACCATCAACCTGCATAAAGGCGCCCAGCTCATCCTCAAACGTGATGTAGCCGGAACCGTTGGGATTATTGCCCTCGACCTTGGTCGGGAAACCCTTGCCCGAAGTAATGGCACTCGAGATGTCTTTAAAGACCTGGCTGAGCTCGCCGGCGTCGGCGGCCGACTTGTAGTAGTCTGCACCGGCAACGCGCTCGCCAAGATTGCTGCTCGTATACGAAGTCGCCTTGGGATAGTTGCTCGACATAGCGTGCATGAACTTGTTTTCGTCGCTCGTCCGGCGGCTCATGGGGTCGGCGCTAGGATTCGCACATCAAAGATACCGATGGTGTAAACGGTGGCGCCCTTGTCCTTCATGGCCTTGGCAGCCGTGACGGCATTGTTGGCAACTGTAGAGCTAAAGTCGTTAAGGCTCGTGGGCTTGCCATCCGTAAAGAACACAACGATCTTCTGGGCGTCTTCGCGTCCAGAAGAAATATTCTTGGCCAGCTCCATGCCGTTATCGGCGCGCGTGGCACCGGCAGGGACAATTGCCTTGATTTTTTCCTTAAGATCAGTCGCGCCAGCTTCGGAACAATCGGTCAGACGCATCATTGTCTGCGAGCAGTTGTAGACATAGCCATCGGAGTGGTATGTATCGTTGCCGACCTTATCGGTCTGCTCGCCCGCGAACTTCACGATGGCAACCTTGTGCTGCTTGTTCGCGTCCTTAATGCTCTTGTTTTGTGCGGCGATGGTATCGATAAAGCCGCACGCAGCGCTCCTGAGCGCATCGATGCGCTTGGTAGAATCTCCGCCGCCCATGGGATCATCCATCGAGCCGGAGGCGTCGAGCACCAACACGATGTCGAGCGGCTTAGAAACCAGCGAGGTCGTCTCAGATGTCGAAGACAACGCCGAAAGCGTGGTCGAAAAGTCGGATTCCCCATCCTCGATAGCTTGGACCGTCTTATCCGTCCAAATTCGACCGACGTTTTGCGTCGTGACCTTGCTGCCGTCATAGCCACCCGCCCAGAACTTCCAATGGTTGCTGGTATCGTAGTCGGCTATTCTTGTCGCTGCCGGCCCGTCCATTCCGGTACTGGACTTGGCGTTGGCCTCGGGCAGCATGGCGAATGCTGCAGCCGGCAACACCAGCACTACGGCCAGTATCACCGCCAATAGGCCCCTCGTATACCTGCTCATCGTGTCTCCCTTCTCGCAGGTTCAGACCTTGCATCAGTCTAAAGTTACGAAATGAGACACAATTAGGGCAGGTGACACACGTTCCAGATTCGGTTTTGATCGTGAGACAAATGTCTCACCAAAATTGAGACACGAGGGTTTTCGCAGGAAAACGGGTGCGGCTCGAAGCCAGCGGGCCAAAATGATCCGCTTTCCTCCGTCCCCGGGGAATCAGTTGGCGATGCCCGCCACGAAACTGGCCCATCTACTACGTTTAACCCGATACCCCTGACCATACCCGCGTTTCACGAAAAACCGCAGGCGTTCTACCTGCGGTTTTGTTTTTGCGTTTTTTGCTATGGTTGAGGGCAGTAGCTTAAACGTAGTAGATAGGCCCATTTCGTGGCGGACGTGTTGCGCAGACGCCCTCGCAAGGCCAAAATGATCCGTTTTCCTCCGTCCCCGGGGGATCAGAGGCTGTTACTGATATGGTGCCATTTCAAAACTATGCCGGTTTACTACGATAAAAACGAAATCCCCGACCACACCCGCTTTTTTCGCAAAGTCGAAAGCCGTCTACCTGCGGTTTTGTTTTTGCCAAATGCGGTGTGGTTGGAGGTTGGCGATTTATCGTAGTAAACCGGCATAGTTTTGTTCGAGGTGGCCTAACCGCGCGCTCAAGCGCGGGGCCGGCGGGGCGTTTTGCCCCGTCGGCCCCTAGTCCAGCTCTATTCCAGCGCTATTCCGACTTGGTTTCCACCGTGGGAGTCTT